>DASPRL010000354.1 GCA_035624475.1 Terriglobales bacterium | reverse complement strand
GCCTGGTGGATGCGCTCGTCGAAGGCGGTGTCGGTGCCGTGCAGGGCGTCGAGGGAGAGCGCGCCTACCACGTCGGCGGAGTCGACCAGGGTCTCGGCAGCCAGCAGCGCCAGCACCCCCACTGCCAGCATGGCCTGGGTGCCGTTGACCAGCGAGACCGCCTCCTTGGCCTCCAGCACCAGGGGCTTGAGCTTGGCGCGCTTGAGGGCCTCACCGCCCGCCAGGCGCTTGCCCTCGAAGACGGCCTCACCTTCGCCGATCAGCACCAGGCCGACGTGCCCCAGAGGCGCCAGGTCGCCGCTCGCCCCCACGCTGCCTTGCGACGGGACGACAGGATGCACGCCGCGGTCCAGCATCTCGCAGAGCATCTCGATGACGGCGGGGCGGACGCCGGAGAAGCCCTTGGCCAGGGAGTTGGCGCGCAGCAGCATCATGGCGCGCACTTCGGCTTCGGAGAGGGGCTCGCCTACGCCGGCGGCGTGCGAGCGCATCAGGTTGACCTGCACCTCGCGGATCTCTCCCGGCTTGAGGCGCACGTCGGAGAGCTTGCCCACGCCGGTGGTGATGGCGTAAGCGACCTTGTTGCCCGCCACCAGTTGGTCCACCACGGCGCGGGCCTTCTCCACGGCGCGGCGGGCGTCGCGGGCGAGCGCGACGTTGGCCTCGCCATAGGCGACGGCGGCCACCTGCTCGAGGGTCAGATCATGACCGGTGATTTCGATGGTCTTCATAGAAATGCAGATCCCTCGTCGCTGCGCTCCTCGGGATGACAACTGTAAAAACTCACCGCGTCATGGCTCCTTCCAGCGCCGCGCGGTACTTCGCGGGCAGGGGGACGATGTTCATCTTGGCGTCGGTGACGATGTGCACGGTTTCTCCCTCGGCCAGCAGCGTGCCGTCCGCCGCCCGCAGCACGTCATAGGCGAAGTGCAGCAGGGAGCTGCGCACGTTCTTCAGCCGGGTGCGCAGCAAGATCTCGTCGTCGTAGCGCGCCGGGGCCTTGAAGCGGCAGCGGGCGTCGGCCACGGGCAGGTGGCAGCCGTCCTGCTGCTCCATGCTTTCGTAGGTGAAGCCCATCGCGCGGAACATCTCCACTCTGCCGATCTCGAACCAGATGAAGAAATTGGAATGATAGACCACGCCCATCTGGTCGGTCTCGGCGTAGCGCACGCGCAGGCGCGACTCGTAGGCCCGCCCGTGATGATCGCCGCCGGCGTTCACTTGCCGCTCCAGCGCGGCTTGCGCTTCTCCAGGAACGACGAGATGCCCTCGCGGAAGTCGGCGGTGGTGCGGATGCGCGCGTTGTCCTCGACCGCCCGCGCGATCTGCTCGTCGAGCGGCTGGCGGAGGAAGCCGTTGATCAGCTTCTTGGTCAGGCGCACCGAGGAGGGGCTGTTCTCCAGGACCTCGCCCGCCAGGGCGTAGGCGCGGGGCAGCAGGCGCTCCGGCGGCACCACCTCGTTGACCAGGCCGTAGCGATGTGCCTCGGTGGCGTCGAAGAGGCGGCCGCTCATCAGCAGGTCGCGCGCGATCTTGTGGCCCACCTGCCACACCAGGACGGAGGAGACGATGGCGGGTACGAAGCCGATGCGCACCTCGGTGTAGCCGAACTTGGCTTCGAAGACAGCCAGCGTCCAGTCGCAGAAGGTGGCCAGGCCGGTGCCGCCGGCGATGGCGGCTCCGTTCACCGCCGCGATGGTCGGCTTGGGGAAGTCGTAGAGGCGTCGGAAGAACGAGGCCAGGAAGGCCGAGTCCTTGACGTTCTCTTCGTGGCTCCTGCCCAGCAGGTCTTTGAGATTCTCGATGTCGAGCCCGGCGCAGAAAGCCTTGCCGGCGCCGGTGATGACCAGGACATTCGCCACTGACTGCTCGACCGTGTCCAGCGCCTGTAGCAACTCGCCCACCACCTCCAGGCTGAGCGCATTGCGCTTGTCGGGGCGATTCAGGGTGAGGGTGGCGATGCCGTTCTCCTCGGTGAGCAGCAGAGTCTTGAAGTCGGGCATCAGTGGCGGACCTCGACCGCATACTTGGTCTCGATGTCGGCGTTCATCTTGAGCACGTTCTCCAGCGGCTTGCGGATGGGGATGTCCACCGCGTGGCGGGCAAAACCCTCCAGCAGGCGCTCGGTGGGGACGTTGCCCACCAGCATGTCCTGGGCGAAGGGACAGCCGCCCAGACCGCCCAGGGCGGAGTCGAAGCGGCGGCAGCCGGCGTCGTAGGCGGCCAGCACCTTGTCCACGGCCTGCTCCTGCCGCCCGTGCAAGTGCACGCCGATCTCCAGGTGATCGTACTTCTCCAGCACCGCGGTCACCACCTGGGCGATGGTCTCGCTGGCGGCCAGGCCCACGGTGTCGGCCAGGGAGATGGTCTTCACGTTCATGTCGGCGACGATGCCCACCGCCTCCAGCACCTCCTCCGGGTTCCACAGGTCGCCGTAGGGATTACCGAAGGCCATGGAGATGTAGGCCACGGTGTCCAGGCCGGCCTCGTCGGACTTCTGCTTGATCTTCTCCAGCATCTCCACCGCCTCCTCCAGCGATTGCTTCTGATTATTGCGCAGGAAGGTGGGCGAGACGGAATAGGGGAAGCCCACGGTGCGCACCGCTTCGGTGAGGATGGCGCGCTCCACCCCGCGCTCGTTGACCACGATGCCGATGATCTCGACGTCGTCGGGGGGGTCGAGCTGCTCCAGCACGTCTTCCGAGTCGGCCATCTGCGGCACGTACTTGGGCGAGACGAACGAGACCGCGTCCAGGTGCTTGAAGCCAGCGCCGATGAGGGCGCGCAGGTAGGCCACCTTGACCTCGGTGGGGATCTGCGCCTTCAGCCCCTGCCAGGCATCGCGCGGGCACTCCACGAGTTTGATGGCGTCAGGCACTATGTTTGCAGCACCCCAGTCTTGAACTGGGGCACGTCGGGGTTGAGCGAGGCCGCCTCCAGGGCCTGGATCAGGGCCTCGCGCGTCTCCATGGGATCGATGATCTTGTCGACCCAGAGGCGGGCGGCGGCGTAGCGCGAGTCGGTCTGCTCGTCGTAGGTCTTCTTCACCGACTCGTAGAGCTCCTTCTTCTCCTCGTCGCTCAGTTTCTTGCCGCCGCGCTCCAGTTGCTTGATCTTGATCTCGACCAGGGTGCCGGCGGCGGAATCGCCGCTCATCACCGCATAGCGCGCGGTGGGCCAGGCGAAGACGAAGCGCGGGTCGTAGGCCTTGCCGCACATGGCGTAGTGGCCGGCGCCGAAGGAGCCGCCCACGATGACCGTGATCTTGGGCACCACCGAATTGGAGACCGCATTCACCATCTTGGCCCCGGCCTTGATGATGCCGCTCCATTCCGCGTCGCGGCCCACCATGAAGCCGTTCACGTCGTGGAGGAAGATGAGCGGCACCAGGTTCTGGTTGCAGTCCATGATGAAGCGCGCGGCCTTCTCCGCGCTCTCGGTGTAGATGACGCCGCCGAACTCCACCCGCTTCTGCCCGGCGTGGTCGAGCATGGTGACGTGGGACTTCTGGTTGGCCACGATGCCCACGGCATAGCCGCCGATGCGGGCGAAGCCGCAGAGCAGGGTCTCGCCGTACTCGGGGCGATACTCGTCGAAGCGGCTGCCGTCCACGATGCGCGCGATCACTTCCTTCATGTCGTACTGGCGCGAGGGGTCAGATTCGAAGATGCCGTAGGTCTCCTCGGCGGCGAAGGCGGGGGGCTCGGGCTTCTTGCGGTCGAAGGGGGCGCCGGCCCGCCGGCCCATCTTCTCCACCAGGGAGCGGATGCGGGCCAGGCAGGCCTCGTCGTTGGGCTCGCGGTAGTCCACGGTGCCGCTGATCTCGGCGTGCATCCTGGCGCCCCCCAGGCTCTCGGCGTCGATCTTCTGCCCGATGGCGGCCTGCACCAGCGCGGGGCCGGCCAGGAAGAGCCCGCTGCCGTCGGTCATGAGCACGTGGTCGCACATCACCGGCAGGTAGCCGCCCCCGGCCACGCACATGCCCATGATGGCGGCGATCTGGGGGATACCCATGGCGCTCATCACGGCGTTGTTGCGGAAGACGCGCCCGAAGTCGTCGGTGCCGGGGAAGACGTCCTCCTGCAGCGGCAGGAAGACCCCGGCCGAGTCCACCAGGTAGATGGTGGGAATGCGGTTCTCGATGGCGATGTTCTGCGCCCGGATGACCTTCTTGCTGGTCATGGGGAAGAAAGCGCCCGCCTTCACGGTGGCGTCGTTCACGATGAGCATGAACAGGCGGCCGTGGATGCGTCCCAGCCCGGTGACCACGCCCGCCGCCGGCGCGCCGCCCCACTCCTCGTACATGCCCCAGGCGGCGTAGGCGCCCAGCTCGAAGAGTTCGGTGCCCGGGTCGAGCAGCAGGGCCAGGCGCTCGCGCCCGGTCAGCCGCCCCTTCTTGTGCTGGCTCTCGATGGCGCCGGCGCCGCCGCCCTCGCTGATCTTCTCTTCCTGGTTGCGGAACTCGGCCACCAGCTCGGCCATGGCGCGCATGTTCTTCTCGAAGCGCACCGAGGTGGGGTCCACCTTGGAGGCGAGTACGGAGGCGCTGGGATGCTTCGGGTCAGGCATGGGGAGCGGCTGAAAACAATCTACCCTACATCAGCGGGGCCACGCGCGCAATTGCAGCGGCCACGGGATCGTCGGCGATCTGTTCCACCAGACCGATGCGCTGGGCCTGCGATGCCGTGACCTTTTCGGCGGCCACGAGCATCTCGAGAGCGCGCCCTTTGCCCACCAGCCGCGGCAGGCGCTGGGTCCCGCCCCATCCGGTGATCAGGCCCAGGGCCGCGCCGCGGTGACCGAAGACGGCGTGCGGATGCGCGATGCGGTAGTCACAGGCCAGCGCCAGGTCCAGGCCGCCACCCATGCAGTAGCCGCAGACGGCGGCGATGACCGGGGCGGGGAAGCGGTCCACGACGGACATCAATTCCTGGCCCATCCTCGCAAAAGCGAAGGCTGCGGCGCCGGTGAGGGCGGCGATCTCGACCAGGTCCGCGCCCGCAGAAAAGAACTTGTGGTTGCCGGTGAGGATGAGGGGACGCGGCTCGGCGGCCAGGCTGCGTATGGCGTTAGTCAGCGACATGACGGCCGCCGCCGTCAGCCGGTTGGTGCCGTCGGCGGAGTGCAGGCGGAGGATGCGAACGCCACGGCGATCCTCAATGACAAATCCGAGTCCCATGGAGATGTCATCCTTCCGCCGAGCGAAGCGAGCCGGGAGGATCTGAGGCCTCCGTTTCCACTGCTCGCTCAGGTCGTGCCACTTGGGATTTGCGGACTCGATCAACTTGATCTTCTCCGCCCGCGTGAAATGCTTGATAGTCTTCTCCCTGGCGATGGCCCGGTGGATGCTGGAGTAGGTCTCGAAATAGACCAACTTGTGAACTCTGTATCGTGCTGTGAAACTGCCTTCGAAAACATCGTCCTGATGCTGCCCAGCACGTGTCTCCAGCTTGCTGGTCACACCTGTGTAGAGCACACGGCGGTGACTAGCCATGATGTAGACGTAGTAGGACTTCACTGGCATACCGAATCTTGCCGCTGGGACAGACCCTTTATTGGCTGTCATCCTTCCGCCGACCGAAGGGAGGCGGGAGGATCTGACGAAACCGCCTACGCTACCGTGGCGGTTGTGCAGGCGACTTCGTCAGATCCTCCGCTCGGCTTTGCCTCGCGAAGGATGACACCCTCAATGGTTGTTTCTGGCCCCGATGTCCGGCCCTGGTTCTTGACGAATGCTCACTCCAGCCACCTGGCCACGTCGGTGCCGGCGTCATCCAGCTCGAACTTGCCCACGCGGATGCCCTCGCCCACGATGCGCCCGGTGGCGGGGTCGCGAGCCACCCGCGTCAGCCACTGCCGCCCGATGTCGTACTCGCCGGCGGTGAACCACCTCTGCGGCAGCACTTCCACGGTGCCATGGCCGGGTCGCAGCGCGAAGACGGCGCAAGCGGGCTCATCCTTGCCCGCCCCTGGATGGGAGCTGATGATCAGCAGCTCCTCCACCCCGCGGAATTCCTGAGGCACGGCGACGTTCTGCATCCCCGCCGGCATATCCCAGGGCAGTTCCATCTCTGCGAGCGGCGCGGTGGCGGCGTACACCCGCTCCTGCGACTTGTTGAACCAGCCGGCGATGTCGTGCAGGGGGAAGGCGGCCAGGGCGTCGAGCTCGAAGGCCAGCAGGCGGACGTAGCGAGGCTCGTTGCACCACAGCCCCAGGCGGCCCTGGGGCAGCAGGAAGGGCCAGCAGTAGTAGTTGAGCGCCAGGCAGGTGCTGGCGGGCTCGTCGCGCGGGGCCAGCGTGACCAGCGAGGCGATGGCCTCCTGCTCGCCGTGATAGGTCCAGCGGTAGCGCCGCCCGGAGGCGCCCACGGGCTCGGGGAAGGTGCTCCAGTACCAGGGCGTAGGGCCGGTGGCTTGCTGGATGAGCTGCTCTTGGCGGATGGGCTCCTCGCGTCAGGTCGCGGGCACGCCGCGCGGCTTCACGTTCTTGCGGATGAACTCGATGATCTCGTCCATGGGCGTGCCGGGCTGGAAGACCGCGGCCACGCCCGCCTGCTTCAGGCCGGGAACGTCCACGTCGGGGATGATGCCGCCCACCAGCACCAGCACGTCGTCCATCTTGCTCTGGCGCAGCAGCTCCATGAGGCGGGGGACGATGGCGTTGTGGGCGCCGCTGAGGATGGAGAGGCCGATCACGTCCACGTCCTCCTGCAGGGCGGCGCTGACCACCATCTCCGGGGTCTGGCGCAGGCCGGTGTAGATGACCTCCATGCCGGCGTCGCGCAGCGCCCGGGCGATGACCTTGGCGCCGCGGTCATGGCCATCCAGGCCGGGCTTGGCCACCAGGACACGGATCTTTCTCTCGTCAGCCATCGGAGCCATGACTAGGATACATCACGGGTCGCGCCATTGAGCAATTGAGTGATCGGGGAATCGAGCAATGGAAATGCTGGTGCTCCGGCGCGGCTGGTTCATTTCCCCGATTCCACAATTCCCCGATTACTCAATCGCCGTCGGCGCTGCGCCACAGGTACCAGGCCGCCAGCGAGCAGTGGGGATGCCAGGGCCGAGCGAGGCGCTCCACCTGGCGGGGCGTGGGCATGGTGCGCTTCTTGTAGAGCCTGCGGATGGCGTTGCAGACGCCGAAGTCGCCGGTGGGCAACACATCGGGGCGGCGCAGGGCGAAGAGCAGGAACATGTGCGCGCTCCACTCCCCGATGCCCTTCACGCGCGTCAGGTGAGCGATGACCTCGTGGTCGGGCAGGTGCGGCAGGCGGGCGAAGTCCACCTGGCCGGCGCGAGTCTGGCGAGCCAGATCGCGGATGTAGGAGAGCTTCTGGCGGGAGAGCCCGGCGGCGCGCATCTTCTGCGGCCGCAGCCGGAGGATGGAGTCGGGGGTGATGCGGCCGCCCGCGGCCTCCACCAGGCGGTTGTAGATGGTCGAGGCGGCCTTGCCGTTCAACTGCTGGAAGGCGATGGAGCGCACCAGGATCTCAAAGGTAGGCTCGCGGTACTGGATGCGGGGCGGCCCGACACGCTCGATCAGCTCGGCCAGGACCGGATCGGCGGACTTGAGATGGTCGACGGCTTCTTGCATGAGGGGATTGGATTCGCGGCCCGGCTTGGAAGATTCAATCCCGCCGGCTCTGCATGAAGCGGTCGAAGTCGTCCCAGTCCAGCCGGACCTTGATGTGCTTCTTGCGCGAGCGCCATTCCAGGGCGCCGTGGCTCACCAACAGCGTCCCGATGATGTGCCGGATGCGACGCCCGCGCCGCGCCGCCGCATAGATCTTGAATTCCACGTCCGCGCGTCCGAGGTCGCGATAGGGAACGGTAAACCGTACGCGATGGTTGGCCATCGGCGCTCCTTCCGGCTGGGTGGCGGCTGGATTGGCAGGAGATGTTAGCCGCTTTGGCGTTCCAGGTCACGCGGGTTCTGTTCTGCGGCCGACGGAGCGATGACCCGATGGCCCAATTCTACGTGATGCTGGTCTCGGTGTAGGTCCCGTACACCTCGCGCAAAGCCTCGCAGATCTCGCCTACGGTGGCGTAGGCGCGGACCGCGTCCACCAGGAAGGGCATGGTGTTGACCGGCGAAATCCCGCTCTGGGCGGGCTTTTCCGGCTCCTGGGCGGCGGCCTGCTTGAGCGCGTCCAGGCGCCGGCGAACTTCGTCGTTGGAGCGCCGCTGGCGCAGCGCCTTCAGCTTCTCGCTCTGGTGCTGGGCCACCTTCTCGTCGATGTAGAGGGTCTCCGGCGGCTGCTCCTCGATGCTGAAGTCGTTGACCCCGACGATGATCTTCTCCCGCGCCTCCACCGCGCGCTGATACTGGTAGCTGGCCTCGGCGATCTCCTTCTGGGGATAGCCGCGCTCGATGGCCTGCACCATGCCGCCCATGGCGTCCAGCTTCTCGAAGTAATCGAAAGCGCCCTTCTCCATGTCGAGAGTGAGGCGCTCCAGGAAGTAGGAGCCGCCCAGCGGGTCCACCGTCTGGGCCACGCCCGACTCGTAGGCGATGATCTGCTGGGTGCGCAGCGCGATGCGCGCGGCCTCTTCGGTGGGCAGGGCCAGGGCCTCGTCGTAGCCGTCGCAATGCAGCGACTGGGTGCCGCCCAGCACCGCAGCCAGCGCCTGGATGGCGACGCGCGCGATGTTGTTCATGGGCTGCTGCGCGGTGAGCGAGACCCCGGCGGTCTGGGTGTGGAAGCGCAGCAGGCGGGTGCGCTCCTTCTGCGTCCCGAAGCGGTCCTTCATCAGCCGGTACCAGATCTTGCGCGCGGCGCGGTACTTGGCGATCTCCTCGAAGAAGTCGTTGTGGGCGTTGAAGAAGAAGCTGAGGCGGGGTCCGAATTCGTCCACGTCCAGGCCGCGGCGCCGCGCCCACTCCACGTACTCCACGCCGTCGTAAACGGTGAAGGCCAATTCCTGCAGCGCGGTCGAGCCCGCCTCGCGGATGTGGTAGCCGCTGATGGAGATGGTGTTGAAGCGCGGCGTGAAGCGCGAGCCGAACTCGAAGGTGTCGACCACCAGGCGCATGGAGGGCGCGGGCGGATAGATGTACTCCTTCTGCGCGATGTATTCCTTCAAGATGTCGTTCTGGATAGTGCCGGAGACCTTCTTCCAGTCGGCGCCCTGCTTCTCCGCCACCGCCAGGTACATGGCCCAGAGCACGGAGGCGGGCGAGTTGATGGTCATGGAGACCGTGGTCTTCTCCAGGTCGATGCCGGCGAAGAGGATCTCCATGTCCTCCAGCGAATCGATGGCCACGCCGCACTTGCCCACTTCGCCTTCGCTGGCGGCGTGGTCGGAGTCGTAGCCCATCAGGGTAGGCAGGTCGAAGGCCACCGAGAGCCCGCCCCCGCCCGCGGCCAGCAGGTACTTGTAGCGCCGGTTGGTCTCCTCCGGCGAGGCGAAGCCGGAGAACTGGCGCATGGTCCAGAGCCTGCCGCGATAGCCGGTGGCGTGGATGCCGCGCGTGTAGGGCGGCTGCCCGGGATAGTTCAGGTACTTCTCGTAGGACCAGTCCTGGGGCAGATCGGCGGGAGTGTAGAGGCGGCGCACGGGCACGCCCGAGATGGTGGTGAAGCGGGCGGTGCCGTGCTCGTCCAGGTTGACGCCGGTGGACTCGCCGATGGGCCGCTCCGGCGCCTTTTCCAGCGCCGGCGCCAGGCTCTCTTCCGCCCAGCGCTTTTCGGAGTCGGCGGGCTGCCGTCCCTCGAAGACGTCCTGGATGGGGCTCTCGGCTACTCCGGGCTTCTTGCCGTTCCTCTTCTTCTCGGCCATAGGCAAACGGTTAATGATAATCGAAAACGTGGGGCCAGTGTGGTAGCTAGTAGCTAGGGGGCTTTCTTCCGCCCCAGCTCCCATGCCTTGGCGTAGGTCCAGGATACGTAGCAGGCGTGGTAGAGGTGCACCAGCAGTCCTTCCTTGCCATCCAGAAATCCCAGCCGGACGAAGTAGTTGTAGACGAAGGTGGCCCAGGGGCGAACCACGATGTTCCACAGGCGGAAGCGGCGGTGGCCCTTGCCGTAGGCGATCTCGGCGCTGAGGGAGGAGTACGTATTGCACGCCCCCACATAGCCCTTCAGGGTGGGATAGGCGTCGTGCAGCAGGGCGTGGCGGAGGCGGCCGGTGCGGCCGTCGGCCTCCATGCTCTCGTGCACGACCCGCTCCTTAAAACGCGCGGTGCCCCGGCGGAAGAGCCGCAGCTTGGGGTCGGGATAGTAGCCGCCGTGCTTGATCCAGCGCCCAAAGAAGAAGTTCTTGCGGGGGATGAAGTAGCCGTGGATGCCGTCATCCCCTGGCCGGGCGATCACGGCGCGGATCTCCTCCGCCAGCCCGGGCTCCACGGCCTCGTCGGCATCGAGCGAGAGCACCCAGTCGCCGGTGGCCTTGGCGATGGCGGAGTTCTTCTGGGCGGCGTAACCCTTCCAGGGCTCGCAGAAGACCTTGGCGCCGTGGGCGCGGGCGATCTCCAGGGTGCGGTCGGCCGAGCCCGAGTCCACCACGAGGACTTCGTCGGCCAGGCCGCGCAGGCTCTCCAGCGTCCTGCCCAGCTTGGCTTCCTCGTTGAGGGTGATGATGGCGATGGAAAGCGGCATAAAAAAGCGCGCGAGACCGGAGCCGGGGGCTCCAGCCTCGCGCAACCATATCACGTCCGCCTCAGGGCTTGGGCGGGGTGCCCTCCTGGGCATCCGCGCCGGCCTTCACCACGCCCGGCACGTTGGGCATCTTGGTGACCACGCCGCTCTCGGCGTCGCCCATGTCGATGCCCAGATGGGCCAGGGTCAGGCCGGTGGCGCGATCCAGCTCCACCTTGGACTTGGCGTAGGAGGACATGGCGGTCACCACGTTGGATTCCGCCTGGGCCAGGTCGCGCTGCGCCTGCAGCACCAGGATGGGGGTGGAGGCTCCCAACTGGAACTTCTTCTGCTCGGCTTCCAGGGTCTGCTGGGCCAACTCGCGGCCCTTGCGGGCCGCCTCCACGCGCGCCCGGTTCTGCACCACACCCACCTGGGCGTTGCGCACCTCGATGCCGATCTGGTTCTGCTGCTGCTGCAGCCGGATCTGTGCCTGGCGATACTCCAGCTCCGAACGGACCTGGTCGGCCTGCGCGGGGCGGTTGCGGATGGGGATGGTCACGTTCAGCCCGATGCCATAGTCGGGATTGTTGGCCCGCAGCGTGTTGGCGAAGGCCTCGGGGAAGCCGGTGCGGTGCAGGTCGCAGGGAGGCTCGCCCAGGCCGCCGCAGGGGGTCAGGGGGTTGAGGGCGCCGCCCAGGGCGCTGGTTCCATACCACCCCAGCAGGTCCACGGTAGGCAGCAAAGCGTTGGCCGCCGACTTCTTGTTGATCTCCTGGTTCTTCAGGTTGATGATGTTCTCGCGCAGCTCGGGACGATGGTCGAGCGCCTCCTTGATCAGGTCCTGCAGCGGTACCGTAGGCTCCTGCGCGGGCACCTCCACGGTGTCGGTGGGGATCACGGGGGCGGCGCCCAGGACCGGGTCGCTGGTGGTCTTGGTGATGGCGTTCAGCATCAGCAACTGCTGCAACTGCAGCGCGGTCTGGGAGACGATCAGGTCCTGGTTGCGCGAGGCCACCTCGCTCTCCGCGCGCACGATCTCGATGGGGGCCAGCGTCCCGATCTCCACCTGCTTCCGGTTATCGGCGAGCGTCTTCTCGGCCAGCGCCAGCGAGCGCTCCTTCACCTTCAGGTCCTCGTAGGCGGTCACCAGGTCGGTGTAGATGTTCTCGATCTGGGTGACGGTGGTGATCACCTGCAGGCGGAAGGCCACGTCGGAGACCTCGCGGTTGTTCTTGGCGATGCGGATGAAGCGCTGGTTGGGGCCGAAGCCGAAGCCCGAGAGCAGGTGCTGCCGCAGGGTCAAACGGAAACCCGAAGACACGTCCGGGGAGAGGATCTGGAACAGGCTGTTGGTGGAGGCCCGCAGGTTCTGGAAGCTCACGCTCATGGCCGTGCCGGTGCCAAAGCCCTGGAAGTAGCTGAAGTTGGCGGTGGCGGTGTTCTGCTGCACGTTGGGGATGCCGGTGGTGACGATGTTGGCGGTGGGGAAGGTCGCGTACTCCAGCGCCAGGTTCGAGCTCAAGATGGGGTCGTAGGAATCGATGGCGGAGCCCACGCCCAGGGTGGTGGTGGCCAGGCCGCCGGCGCCCGCGCCCGCCCCGCCCGTGGCCAGGGTGGTGCCTCCAGGGCCGGTGCCGGGCGCGCCCGAGCCGAAGCCGCCCACCCCGCCGCCAGGGGTGTTCTGCACCACGCCCGAGGGCACGCCGCGGATGGTCCCGCCGCCCTTGGCGCGCAGGATGTCGGTGTCGGCGATGGGCAGGGTGATGCGCGCGATGGCCAGGTCCAGGTTGTTCTCCAGGGCCATGGCGATGGCATCGTCCAGCGAGAGGTAGATCTTCCCGTCCTTCATGAGCTGGTCGATGCGGGGGCTGTTGGTGAACACCGGCTCGGGCACGTGATGCGGGATGTAGGGGCGCAGCACGAAGGGAAGCTGCGGGCTTCCCTTGGCATAGTTATAGGACTGCTGCGCCCAGGCCGAACCCGGGGCCGCAGCCGCCGCCAGCACAGCGAGAGCGAGGACCAACCACGAACGTCGCATGCGTTTGTCTCCCAGGGAAATCAAAGGCTTCAAATCCAGGCTTCCACTATCAGACTGCCGAACCCGCCAATCGTCACCCTCCTAGATACGGAAATCGCGCGGCTTTCGTTTCATGGAATTCGCCGAGCGGGGGCCGGGGCGGCCCCAACCGGAGCCGCAGGGGACGCGGAGTCCGATAGTATATCGCCTCCCCCGCCCTAGTGCCCCAGCCTTTCACCTCCCGCCGGCAAGAAAGAGAGGCCAGCCTTGCGGCTGGCCTCGAAGTGGAACCGCTGCCTTGGGCCGAGGTTAGAAGATCCACCTCATGCCGAAGGTAAAGCTGCGGTTGCCGCTGGTGTTGAAGAAGTTGTTCATGAACGAGCTGCCGACGGTGGAGAACCCGCCGTCGTCCAGGAACGGGTCCGGCGTGCCGCGGTATTGCCGGTTCAAGACGTTGAAGCCGTTGGCCTGGACCTGCAAGGTCACGCGCTCGCCCATCTTGAAGTTCTTGTACACGCCGAAGTCCAGGTTGTTGAACGTCTGCGCGCGCAGGGTGTTGCGGCCGATACCCAGGAAGGGGTTGCCCAGGCACAGCGCCGCCTGGGTGTCGTTGAACACCCAGTGGAACTGCGTGGTGCCCACCCCGAACGGATCCTGGAGCGTGCAGGTCCCATCGAAGATACCCACCGTGTCGAGGGGGGCGCTGGGATCGTTCAGCAGCGGCCGGCAAGTGTCAACGCCGTAGAACGTGGCATTGAAGGAGGGGTCGCAGTAGTTGCTGGCCACTCCCTGCAGCGGGTTGAAGGGCTCACCCGAGCGGTAACGGTAGATGCCGTTCAACTGCCACCCGCCCAGCACCTTACCCAGGAAGCCCGCCTGGCTCTTGTACCAGGGCAGTTCATAGATAAACCAGAGGGAGATGACGTGGGTGTAGGAAGTCCCACCCGTGCCGGTCTCCGGCTGGTCCGAGTTGAAGAAGTTCTGCGCACCGGCCACGCCGACGCCGGCAGCCGCCGTCGAGAAGATCTCGCTGACGTTGTCGATGGCGTGGCTCCAGGTCCAGGCAAAGCCGGAACTCAAGCCGTGCCAGTTCTGGATGCGCAGTTCGCTCTGCAACCCGTGATAGGTGGACCAGGCCGTGTTGGCGCGCAGGCGGAACAGCGTGTTGCTGCACAGCGGGCGGGTGTTGAAGCCCGGCTGCCCAGGGGTCGCGCACTGCGTCACCCCGGCCGGAACCAGCGCCGGGAAGTCGTTGGCAATCCCCGACCCTACGCCCCCACCGATGGGGCCCAGGAAGGGGTTGCCGTTGACGGTCTGGAAGTTGCCCACCGTGTGGTTGCCCACGTAGTTCACCTCCAGCGCGATATTGGAGTTCAATTCACGCTGGAAGCCGAGGTTCCACTGCTCCGCGTAGGGATTGTGGAAGTCGTTGGTCACGCGGGTGGTGGTGCGGAAACCCGGGTCCGATCCCACAGGGATGAACGCCAGGTATCCGGCCGCCCGCAGCGAGGCTCCGGTCGCGCCACCGGCCGGGAAAGGAACCGGACTGGCGCACGGGGACGGAGAGCAAACGATCGTGCCCGCGTTCACCACCGGGGCCGCCGTCGCTACGTTCAGGAAGATGTTGTAGAACTCCGGATCGTAGGCGATGCGGAAGCCGCCCCGGATGACCGTCTTGTCCCGGCCGAAGAGGCCCGGGAAGATGTGCGGGGTGTAGGCGAAGCCGACGTTGGGACCCCAGTTGTTGGTGTCCTGGGCGACTTCGGTGATGGTGCGGCGCTCGATGGGCAGGGTCGTGTCCCAGAAAGGAGTCGGCCCGGTCTCGCGCGCCAGGGTCAGGTCGTGCAGCAGGTTGATGGCCTGCCCGTAGTACTCCCAGCGCACCCCGAA
>DASPRL010000353.1 GCA_035624475.1 Terriglobales bacterium | reverse complement strand
ACCAGGTCCTTGTCGTCGCCGCCGTCCACGCTGGTCGCCACCGCGCGCCCGTCGCTGCCGTTGAGGCTGACGTTACCCACGCGCGACTTGGTGGGATCGAAGGCCTCCGCCGGGCGCACTCCCGGGATCAGCGTCATCAGCCCGGAGAAGTTGCGGTCCACGATGGGCAGGTCCTTCACCTCGAGGGGGGAGACCGAGCCCCCGATCTCCGAGTTGGTGGTGTTGATGAGCGGAGCTTCGCCGGTGACTTCCACCACCTCGTGGGCGCCGCCCGGCTTCAGGGTGGCGTTCAGGGTCACGGACTGGCCGACCGCCACCGCGATCCCCTTCTGCTGTACGGTGGCGAAGTTGGAGGCCTCGAAGGTGACGTCATAGGTCCCCGGCGGGAGCAGGGTGATGGTGTAGGCGCCCGTGTCGCCGGTCGCGGTGGGGCGGGCGAAGCCGGTGGCGGGATTGGTAGCGGTCACCTTGGCGCCGCGCACCACGGCCCCGGTGGAGTCGGTGACGGTGCCGTTGATCTGGCCGGTGCTCTGGCCCCACAGGTTGGCGCACGCCAGGACCACTACGAGGAGCACGAACAGCAAGCGCTTGCTCATCACGGTTCTCCTGAAGAGATTGGGTTGAAGGGGGTTTGTTTGCTTCCTAGCCATTCCTAGCGGCACCCACCACTCCCTGCCGCCAGGCTCCAAGGTCCAAGGAAATGCCCCTACCCCTCGGCCGAGCTAAAGCAAACGAATGGCCATGCCAAAACACTGAAAACAAATCGAATGTCGGCGATTTTCGTTCTGACCATACAGTTTTCGGGATTCGCTCCCATGGCTGCTTATGAAAATCCGTAGGCTTGCGGCCAGGTGGCTTGTGGCCGGCGGGCGCGCCCCGCCCGCCGCCCTCCCTGAACATCACAGCCGCAGGTGACCGCAGTCACCGCTCCCGGCCCGCTCCCGGCCTAGGCTGGCTCTGGCGCCGTCTGCGATGAGCGCCGCCGGCGGACGCCGGGTACGGAGGAGAACATGGCAACGGTGGCAGCCAAGCGCGCCGACCTGGCCGGGCCGGGCATCGGCAACTACGACGAGCTGGACAAGATCCTGCCCCAGAACTACAGCTCGCTGCTCAATCCCAAAGAGACCCAGCAGGCCATCTTCGCGGTCAAGAACTACATCGAGGAGAACCTGTGCCAGGAACTGAACCTCCTCATGGTGACGGTGCCGCTGATCGTGGACGTGGAGAGCGGGGTCAACGACATGCTCGACCGCGACGGCTCCCGCACCCCCATCCAGTTCCACATCGCCAACGACCGCAACCTGCACCCGGTGGACGCCCAGGTGGTGCAGGCGGCCACCAAGTGGAAGCGCATGGCCCTGCGCCAGTTCGGCATGCACGTGGGCGAAGGCCTGTGCACCGACATGCGCGCCGTCCGCAAGGACTACTTCCTCGACCACGACCACTCCTGCTACGTGGACCAGTGGGACTGGGAGCGGGTGATGACCGCCGAGCAGCGCAGCCTCGCCTTCCTCAAGCAGATCGTCGGCAAGATCTGGAAGGTGCTGGTGGGCGCCGAGAAGTTCGCCCAGGAGCAGTTCCCCGCCCTGCGCGATCCCCGCTATCCCAACCTGCCCGAGCAGCTCACCTTCCTGCACGCGGAGGAGATCCTGGAGATGTTCCCCGACCTGCCTCGCAAGCAGCGCGAGACCCAGGTGCTGCAGAAGTATCCGGCCGTCTTCATCGTGGGCATCGGGTGGCCGCTGGCCGACGGCATGCCCCACGAGATGCGTGCCGCCGACTATGACGACTGGGTCACCGACACCAGCGCGCAGACCGGCAAGCCCACCCACGGCCTCAACGGCGACATCCTGGTGTGGAACCACGTCACCCGGCGGCGCCATGAGCTGACCTCCATGGGCATCCGGGTGAACCCCGAATCGCTGCGCCGGCAACTGGAGATGTCGGGGCAGATGGACTTCCTGCGCTTCCCCTACCACCAGGCCATCCTGAACAGTCAGATCCCGCTCTCCATCGGCGGCGGCATCGGGCAATCGCGCACGCTGATGCAGCTCTTGCGCAAGGCGCACCTGGGCGAGGTCACGGTGAGCGTGTGGCCCAAGGTGCTCAAGGAGATGTGCCGGCGCAAGAACATCCACGTGCTGGAGTGATCCCCCGGCGAGCTTCTGGCTGGGTGCGCGACCCTGCTACAATGAAGCCGGTCGGGCGCTTAACTCAGCGGTAGAGTGCCATCCTCACACGGTGGAAGTCGTAGGTTCGAATCCTACAGCGCCCACCATCCTTTCCTTATGTCGCATCTCACAACCAGGATCCGATGAGACCCAAGAAGCCTTGGTTCTCCGGCAAACCGCTGGCCGCACCGCAACCGGAGGAGGCCCTGGCCAGCGCTTCCGGCCCACAACTTTCGGGCAGCGCGCGGGTTAACAGGGGTGTGAGCACCGCTGCGCTCCAAGCAGGCATGCTGGCCGCGGCCTCCGGGACCGGAGAGCGGAGCGCCGAGGCTGTCCCCTTGGCCGGACTCAGCGACGCCCAGGTGATGCTGCGGGTGAAGGCCGGCGACGACGCCGCCTTCGATTACCTGGTCGCCAAGTTTCGCCGCGCCATGGTGAGCTTCATGTACCGCATGGCGCACAACCAGGCGGTGGCCGAGGAGCTGGCGCAGGAGGTCTTCCTCCGCGTCTACCGCTCGCGCTCGACCTACGCGGCCGAGGCCAAGTTCACCACCTGGCTGTACCGCATCGCCACCAACCTGGCGGTGAACTACGGCCGCGACACGCGCCCGGAACGCGCCGGGGCGCAGAGCCTGGACCAGCCCGACCCCGAGACCGGGCTGCTGCCGGACCCGGCCGACGGCCAGCTCACCGCCGAGCAGGAGATGGTGCGGCAGGAGCGCCTGGCGGCCATCCGCCGCAAGGTGCAGGCCCTGCCCGAGCGCCAGCGCCTGGCCGTGGTCATGCACAAGTACCAGGAATTGGACTATCGCGAGATCGGGCAGATCCTGAAACTGAGCGAGTCGGCGACCAAGTCGCTGCTCTTCCGCGCCTACGAGACCCTGCGCGAAGAGCTGAAGGAATTTGTGAAGTAGGTGGTGGCTATGAACTGCGAACAGGTGCGCGAACATCTCCTCAAGCTGGCAGGGGCGGGGGCGCCCGCTCCCATCCCCGCCGTGGAAGAGCATCTGCAAGTGTGCCCGGGCTGCGCCGCCGCGCTGGCCGGCCTGCGCCAGACCATGGCGCTGCTGGACGAATGGACCGCGCCTGAGCCTTCGCCGTACTTCGACTCCCGCCTGCGCGCGCGCCTGCGCGAGGAAGCCGAGCGCCCGGCGCCCTGGTGGGCCTGGGCGCGCAAGCCCGCGCTGGCCGCCGCCATGCTGGCGCTGGTGGTCGCGGGCGCCAGCCTGTTCCGCGGAGGCGCTCCTTTGACTCCGGTGGTGGCCGAGCATCCCGCGACGCAGGCGGTGAACGCCCAGCCGGGTACCGCGGTGGGCGACCTGCAGGCCTTGGACAAGGACGAGGACCTGTACGCGAATTTCGACATGCTCGATGACCTGGCCGTGCACCAGGCGCATCGCTAAGGAGAGCCGGTGCGCGGGATCAAGCCCATCCTGGTGGCCGCGGCGGTGGCGGCGGCGGTGACCGTAGCCGCGGCGCAGCCGCCCCGGCCCGGCTGCGCGCCCGCTGTCTTCTGGCAGCAGGGCGGCGGCGGAGGCCGGCACGGCGCCGGTCCGGGATTCGGGCGCGGGCGCGAGGAGCATCATGCCGGCGACTGGCTGCGCAAGTACAAGGACCTGCCGCCCGCGGAGCAGGAGAAGGCGCTGGCCAACGATCCCGAGTTCCAGAAGCTCCCTCCCGAGCGCCAGCAGAAGCTGCGCGAGCGCCTGCAGAAGTTCAGCCAACTTCCTCCCGAACAGCAGCAGAAGATCCTGGACCGCATGCAGACCTGGGAGAACTTCACTCCCGAGCAGCGGCAGCAGGCCCGCGCCCTCTTCCAGCGCATGCGCAATCTGGCTCCGGAGCGGCGGCGCGCCCTGGTCACCGCCTACCGGCACTTGCGCGATATGGACCCGCAAGAGCAGCAGAAGGTGCTCGACTCTCCCCAGTTCAAGAGCACGTTCTCCGACGACGAGCGCGACCTCCTGCGCGGCTTCATCGGCCTGGGCGTGGGTCCGGGAGAGCCGGAGGGCAAGGGTCCGCAGACGGGCGACCGCCTGCGCTTGCCGCAACCACCGCCTCAGGGACCGCCGCAGTAGCCGCGCCGGCGCCTAGTTCCTCAACGCCAGCGTTCGCCGCAGCGAGAGCGCGAGCTGCCGGATCTCGTCGGCGTCGGAGGCCTCGGGCGACATCTTCAGATAATCCTCCAGGTCTTCCACCGCGCCCCGCACCTGGCCCAACTGGTAACGCAGCAGGGCGCGCTGGCGCACGTCTTCGGGGGAGCGCGGATAGACGGCCAGCACCAGGTCCACGATGGGCAGGGCCTTGCGCAGGTTGCGCGCGTCCAGGTAGATGGCCTTCAGGTTGTTGAGCATGCGGGTGAGCAGTTGGCGGCGGCTCACGGTGACCAGGAACTCGGGCTGCAAGGGCAACTGCCCGGCGTAGATCTCGTCCAGGCGCTGCTGGCACTGGCTGGGCGTGAGGACGCGCCCGCGGTGGAAGGCGTCGATCAGCGTCTCCCGCCCCTCCACGTCGTAGTGCTTGAGCAGGAAGTGTCCGGGCATGCCCACGCCGAAGAGCGGAAAGCCGACCTGGCGCGCCACTTCCATGTACACCACCGCCAGGGAGATGGGGATGCCCAGCTTGCGGTCGAGCACCTCGTTCAGAAAAGAATTGCGGGGATCGTAGTAGTCAGCCTCGTTGCCGCGGAAGCCTTCTTCGTCGAAGAGCACGGTGTTGAGGGCGGCGATGGTAGGAGCGGGCTCGGCATCCTCGGGCAGACGTGCGGCCACGCGCGCGGCCAGTTCCGCCAGCCGGTCCAGATATCGTTCCGCCTCCAGTTCGGGATACTGGGTGCGGGCGATGGTGAGGGCGGCGCGTGCCAGCTCGATGCGCTCGTCGTCGATCTCGGGGCCGACCAGCGCGGCCAAGGCCCCGGCCAGCGGCGTCAGCGACCTGGACTCTCCCGCCATGGCCGTCATGCTAGCAAGAAACTCCTCGCCGGGGCGTTGCCCCTTTAGAGTCAGCCCCGCCGCTCACGGGTTCTGCACCACTCCCAGGAAGAGCACCTCGCCCGTCTGGTTGTCGCGGATGGCGAACAGGAACGGCCGGTTGACCTCCATGTAGAAGGTCGGAGGCTCGACGCGGACGGCGGTGGCGTGCACGCCCACGCTGGTGACGGCCGCGGCCTCGGTCCCTTCTTCGTTCACGTCCACGTAGGTCTTGTGCTTGACCTCGCTGATGGCCAGCCCTGGCCCGATGCCGCTCAGGTCGGCGCCGTCCTGGAAGGCCTCGCCCATCCCCAGTTGGGTGAGCGTGCCCCGCAGTTCCTTCTCGTACTCCATCTTGAAGCGGGGCAGCAGGATGGTGCCCTCGGTGTTGCTGTAGCGCTGCATCCAGGAGTCCCAGGCGCCGTCGTCCAGCTTGGCCAGGAAGCTCTTCAGGTCCTTCTTGGGGAGGAAGACGTACATGGCCAGGCGGCGGTTGCTGCCGTAGGGCAGGCTGACGCTCTGGAAGTCGTCGGTCTCCAGGTACGGCAGCCAGCCGTGCTGCTTCATCAGGGGACGCTTTTCGGCGGCGCCGGAGGCGGGGGTGAAGGTCCGCTGCTCGGTGAGGTTCTTGTCGAAGGCCGTGGTCCAGCTTCCCTTGAAGTACACGGCGTTGATCAGGTACATGACCATGTCGGGCGGGATGGGCGGCTCGACGATGGTCGGGATCTTGCCCCGGGTCTTCTCGTTGACCCAGGCGTTGATAGTGGCGGCGGCGCCGGGAGTGCGGAAGTCGAGCGTGGTGGCCTGCGCCTGGTAGAAGTCCAGCACCGTCTTCAGGAAGTCGGGGCGGAAGCTCACGCCCTTCCGCGCCCAGACCGAGTCGGCCACCGCCAACTGCACTTTGGGGTCGGGATTCTTCAGCAGGTTGATGAGGTCGAGGCTCTGCTGGTTGACCTGGGCCAGGTCCATGCCGTCGAGGTCGAGCGTCTTCTGCATGGCGGCCTGGGTCGGGCCGCGGGCGCCGTTGTAGACCATGGAGAGCGCCAGGGCGATGCTGGAGGGCGAGATGAAGACGTTCTTCTTGCCCTCGCTCTGCTCCAGCAGCTTGAGCATCTTGAAGCCGAAGGCGTTGTGAGCGTGGGAGAGGCTGCGCGCGGGCTGGGGCGGGGCGGCGCGCAACGCGGCCTCCGGCGCCAGGGCCAGGTACGAGATCCCTGCCAGCAGCAGGGCGGCGAGCCAGGCTATCCGTCTCATGGAAGAGTTCCTCCTTCAGGAGAAGAACGCTTCAAGGATACGCGTTTGCGGGAAATCACGCGAAATGGGAGCGCTACTTAGGCCGCGGGTCGACGTGCGCTTCTCCGCCCTTGAAGACGACTTGGATCGCCACACCGGGCGCAGCTACCGACGCGTCCTGTAGCACGAGGTGACCATGGGCGGTGAGCGCACCGGTGCGGGCGTTGTACGTCACCGCGTCCGCGCGGATGGTGGCTACGTTATACGTCACAACGACGGGCATTTGTCTCCCACTGGATACAAGCCCGGTATAACGGCTCACGTCACCTGCCGATTCTCGTCGCCCGACCTTTCTCAACGAAAGAGATTTTTCAAGATGAAGAACACATTCGCCGGTCGTTCCGCCAACCTTCTCATGAAGTACGGATACCACTCGCTGCCGAAGGGGATGTAGACGCGCATGCGCCAGCCCTCCTTGATCAGCGCCTGCTGCAGGTCGCGGCGGATGCCGTGCAGCATCTGGAACTCGAAGCTTTCGGGTGCGATCTTCTCGGCGCGCGCGAACTCGATGGTCTGGCGGATGATGCGCTCGTCGTGGGTGGCGATGCCGTGGTACACCCCGCTCTTGAGCAGCATGCGGCTCAGCTTCACGAAACAGGCGTCCACGTCGCGCTTCTTCTGGAAGGCGATGGAGTGCGGCTCCTTGTACGCGCCCTTGCACAGGCGGATGCGGATGCGCTCCCCCAGCAAGTCCTCCACGTCCTTCTCGCTGCGCATGAGATAGGACTGGATGACCGCGCCCACGTGCCCGGCGTGCCCGGGGCGGCGGTGCAGTTCGCGCACGAAGTCGAGGGTGCGCTGGGTGTAGGGCGAGCCCTCCATGTCGATGCGCACGAAGCTGTTCTGCGAGGCCGCCTTGGCCACCAGCCCGCTCACCAATTCGCGGGCCAGGGCTTCGTCCACGTCCAGGCCCATATGGGTCAGCTTCATGCTGACGTTGGCGTCGAGGCGGCGGGCGGCGATCTCGTCCAGCAGCTTGTGGTAAGTGGCGGCGCTGGCCTTGGCTTCTTCAGGGTTGGTGACGTTCTCGCCCAGGTTGTCGAGGGAGACGCTCATGCCCAGGGCGTTGACCGCCGCGGTGGCCTGCATGCCGTCGTCGATGGTCTCCCCGGCCACGAAGCGGCGGGAGTTCCTGCGCCCCAGGCGCGAGTGCTCGGCGAAGCGGCGCAGGCGCTGGCTCTCGGAGAGCCAGATGAACAGGGCCCTCAGCACGCGGGCGCCTCGGGCGGGAGGGGATCAGGGCAATCCATGGGTCGAGTGGTCATCGAACCGACCCATGGTTGTACCACAGAGGGCGGCCAGCGTCAGTAGGACGGGGGTCACATTGGGGTGTGATTACAGATTTTAGATTTTAGATTTTAGATTTTAGATTTCAGATTGCAGATTGGTCTCGGCTCCGCCGCCTGCTCATTCTTCAATCTGCAATCTTCAGTCTGAAATCTGCAATGGGCTCAGTGCGCCTCGGCCTCCAGGAACTTCTCCACCTCGATGGCGGCCATGCAGCCGCTGCCGGCGGCGGTGATGGCCTGGCGGTAGCGCCGGTCCTGCACGTCGCCGGAGGCGAAGGCCCCGGGGACCCTGGTGAAGACGTAGTTGGTGGTCTTCAGGTAGCCGTCCTGGTCGGTCTCGAGCTGCCCGGCGAACATCTTGGCGTTGGGGATGTGCCCGATGCCCAGGAAGAGCGCGCTGGTGGGAAAGTCCCAGGTCTTGCCGCTCTCCACGTTCTTGAGCTTGAGCCCGGTGACCTCGCTCTTGCCCACGTCGTAGACGTCCTCGACCACGGTGTCGGTGAGGAAGTGGATCTTGGGGTTGGCGCGGGCGCGGTCCAGCATGATCTTGGAGGCGCGGAAGCCGGCGCGCCGGTGGATGATGGTCACCTTGGTGGCGAAGCGGGTCAGGAAGAGCGCCTCTTCCATGGCGGAGTCGCCGCCGCCCACCACCACGATCTCCTTCCCCGAAAAGAAGAAGCCGTCGCAGGTGGCGCAGGAGGAGACGCCGTGGCCGATCAACTGCTGCTCGTGGGGCAGCCCCAGCCAGCGCGCCGAGGCCCCGCTGGAGATGATCAGGGTCTGGGTCCGGATCTGCTGCTGGCCCACGGTGAGCACGAAGGGGCGGCGGCTGAGGTCGGCCTTCTGCACGTGCCCGGTCTGGATCTCCGCCCCGAAGCGCGTGGCCTGCTGCTTCATGTTCTCGATCAGCTCCGGCCCCTGGATGCCCTCGGGAAAGCCGGGGAAGTTCTCCACCAGGGTGGTGAGGGAGAGTTGGCCGCCGGGCTCATGGCCCTCCAGCACCAGGGGCTTCAGGTTGGCGCGGGCGGCGTAGATGGCGGCAGTGAGGCCGGAGCATCCCGACCCCAGGATCACGGTGTTGCGAACGTTGTCCATGGCCTCTCGTTGGATTCAGCAATGCGGATTTGGATGCAGGCCGGGCCGCCGCTCATGGCTTCGGCTTGGCGGCGGCGGGCGGCTTGCGGGCCGGAGGCTTGCCGGTGCCCAGGCGCTGCAGGTCGCTCAACACGGTGCGGCGCACGCCCAGCGCCTCGCGGTACCGCGCCAGCACCTGGGAAGCGCTCTGGAAGAGCGGCTCGTAAGCGCTCTGGTCGGCGCCCTGGCAGCGCGCCAGCCCGATCGAGCCCTTGCCCACGCGCTCGATGCGCAGGCGGGTGGCGGGCGTGTCGGTGGCCAGCACCTGCGCCGGGGTGGCCGCGCTCACCCCGTCCTCGATGGAGATGGAGAGCACGTCCTTGGGCTCGTGGAAGCGGAAGACCAGGGTCTCGACTACGCGCTGCTCGTCCACGCTCATGGAGTACTGGGCGTTGGAGAAGAGCGCGCCGTCGGGGAAGTCGTGGCGCACGCGCACCCAGGTGGAGACGGGGGCGTCGGGCATGGTGGTGCGGCCGCGCGCGATCTCGAAGTCGGGGCCGAAGCCCGGCTTCTGCGGGATGCGTGCCAGCACCGCCGCGATCTCCTTCTGCTCGTCGGCGGAGGGCGTGCACACGTTCAGATAGTTGACGCGGACCTGGGGCTGGCCGGCCGGGGGCGCTTGCTGCGCGGAGGCGAGGGTCGCGGCCAGGGCGAGGATCGGGGCGAATGGGAGATGTCTCGGGAGCGGCACTGCGGAATTGTAGCAGCGTCGCAGCTTTTAGCTCTTAGCTTTTGGCTCTTAGCTCCTAGCTGCCGGCTCATCCTTCAAATCCGGCGTGGCAAGCTAACAGCTAAGAGCTAAAAGCGAAGAGCTTCCCGCTGACTGCTAAAATCTGCCCTATGGCAAATCTCACCCTGGTCTACGGTCTGCGCCTGCTGCCGGAGGGCGAGGTGGCGGAGGTGGGCGACGCCGCCCTGAAACTCCACAACGGGCGCGAGGCCCGCGTCACCATGCACCTGCTGGAGGGCTCGGCGGAGGAGATCAAGAAGATGCTGAGCCAGAGCGTGGAAGCCTTCTTCGACATCCACCTCGATATCTAGCGCCGCGCGGGCGGTATAATCGTTTTCTGCCATGAAAGCGTATGTCTATGTGTCGCTGAAGAAGAGCGTGCTCGATCCCCAGGGCAAGACCATCCACGCGGCCCTGCGCAAGCTGGGCTACCAGGGGATCGACGAGCTGCGCCAGGGCAAGTACTTCGAGATCACGCTCGATGGCGGGCTGGACAAGGCCAAGGCAGCGGCCGAGGTGGAGCGCGTCGCCCGCGAGGTGCTCACCAACCCCGTGATCGAGGAATTCCGCTACTCGATTGAAGATTGAAGAATGCAGATTGCAGAAGGTGAGAATCGCCGACGCGAGGGCACGAATCTGAGGCTGCGATCTGCAATCTACAATCTGCAATCCGCAATCTGACGTTACGCCGGACGCCAAACTGATATGTGCGGGATCGTAGGTTACGTCGGCAAGAAGCGGGTCGTACCCGTCATCCTGGACGGGCTCAAGCGCCTGGAGTACCGCGGCTACGACTCCGCCGGCATCGCGGTGGCCGGTAACGGCGAGGGCCTGCAGGTGCGTCGCGCCGAAGGCAAGCTGCGCAACCTGGAAGAGGCCATCCGGCTCAAGCCGCTGGACGGCACCTACGGCATCGGCCACACCCGCTGGGCCACCCACGGGCGCCCCACCGAGGAGAACGCCCACCCGCACCGCGACTGCACCGGCAAGATCGTGGTGGTGCACAACGGCATCATCGAGAACTACCTGGCGCTCAAGAAGAAGCTGGCCGAGGAGGGCCACAAGTTCTCCACCGAGACCGACACCGAGGTCATCGCCCACCTGGTGGAGAAGTACCACTTCCGCCCGGGCGACGGCCGCCAGGCCTCGCTGGAAGAGGCGGTGCGCAAGACGGTGAAAGAATTGACCGGGGTCTTCGCGCTGGCGGTGATCGCGGTGGACGAACCCAACAAGATCGTGGCCGCGCGCAACGGCCCCCCGGCGGTCATCGGGCTGGGCAAGGACGAGTACTTCGTGGCCTCCGACGTGCCCGCCATCCTCTACCACACCCGCGACCTCTTCTTCCTCGCCGACGGCGACCTGGCGGTGATCACCCCCGCCGGCGTGCAGCTCACCGACTTCGACGGCCAGCCCATCGTGCGCCAGGTGCAGCACATCACCTGGGACCCAATCATGGCGGAGAAGGGCGGCTTCAAGCACTTCATGCTCAAGGAGATCTACGAGCAGCCGCGGGCGGTGCGCGACACCACCCTGGGCCGCGTCTCGCTCGATTCCGGCAAGGTTTTCCTGGAGGAGATGGAGATCACCGAGGCCGAGTTCCGGGCGCTGAAGAAGATCCAGATCGCGGCCTGCGGCACCTCCTGGCACGCCGCCCTGGCGGGCAAGTTCATGCTGGAGCGGCTG
>DASPRL010000352.1 GCA_035624475.1 Terriglobales bacterium | reverse complement strand
GGAAGGCAAGATTCGAATCAACGACCTGGCCAGGGAGCTGGAAGTCAAGAGCAAGACCCTGCTCGACTTCCTGCCCACGATTGGCATCACCGAGAAGAAGACGCACTCCAGCTCCGTCGAGGTGGACGAGGCGGCGAAGATCCGCAAGCACTTTGCGGCCAAGGCCGAAGCCGCCGCCCGCGCCCGGGAAGAGAAGGCGCCGCGCCACGCCGCCGAAGAAGTCAAGCCCAAGTTCGACCTCTCCAAGATCGCGCGCCCCGGGGACGTGCTCAAGGCCATCCGCGCCACCGCGGAGGCGCCGGCGCGTCCGGCGGCGAGACCTGCGGCGCCGGCAGCGCCGCCGCCGGCCGCTGCGAAGCCGGCTGCCGCGCCGCCGGCCAAGCCGGCAGCGCGTCCCACGGCGGAAGCGCCCGCCGCAGTCCCGGCCGCAGCCCCCGCGCGGCCGACGCCTCCCGCGGAGGCAGTCGCGCCGCCGACCCGTCCGGTCGCAGCGGTGGAGGCGGCTCCGCCGGCGGTTCCTCCGGCTGCCGCGCGCCCGGTCGCCCCCGCCGCCAAGCCCGTGGCCCCGCCGCCGGCGGCGGCTCCCGCGGCCCCTGCTCCTCCAGCGCGCCGCGTGATCACGCCGCAGACCGGCCCGCGCCCGGTGTACCAGGCGCCACCCACGGTGCCCGGCGCCGCGCGCAGCGTCCCCGGCCGTCCTGAGCCCGGCAAGCCCATCTTCCAGCGTCCGCGCCCGGCCGCGCCGCCGCCGCGGCCCGCGCCCGGCCCCGGCGGTCGCCGGCCCATGCATCCCACCCGCAGTTCGCCCACGGGAGCGCGTCCCATGGGCGTGGGTCCCGGCCTGCCGCCGCCTCCGACGCGCCCTGCCGGACGCCCCGGCGGGCCCGCGCGCCGCCCCGGGCAGCGCTACGTCCCGCGCGGCGTGAAGGAAGGGCCGATGAAGGGCTTTGTGCCGCCGCCGCGGCTGGCCTCGCTCTCCACCGAGCCTCTGCCCATCACCCGCACCATCACCATCACCGAAGGCATCAGCGTGAAGGAATTGGCGGAGAAGCTGGAGGTCCGCGCCAAGGACCTGATCGCGCGGCTGCTGGCGCGCGGCGTCTTCGCCACCATCAACCAGACCCTGGACGCGGAATTGGCCACGGCGATGTCGCGGCAGTTCGGCGCCGACACCTCGGTCATCAGCTTCGAACAGGAGGCCGCACAGGAAGCCGCTGCGGCCCTGGCCGCCGAAGGCGAAGAGGTGGTGGGAGCGGCGCCGCGTCCGCCCGTGGTCACCATCATGGGCCACGTGGACCACGGCAAGACCTCGCTGCTCGACGCCGTCCGCCAGACCAACGTGGCCGAGGGCGAGGCCGGGGGCATCACCCAACACATCGGCGCCTACAAGGTGAAGATCACCGACACCAACTCACCCGCCCTGGGGCGCGAGATCGTCTTCCTCGACACTCCCGGCCACGAGGCCTTCACCCGCATGCGCGCCCGCGGCGCCAAGGTGACCGACATCGTGGTGCTGGTGGTGGCGGCCGACGACGGGGTGATGCCGCAGACCCTGGAGGCCATCGACCACGCCCGCGCCGCCAACGTCCCCATCATCGTGGCCGTCAACAAGGTGGACAAGCCCGAGGCCATGCCCGAGCGCGTCAAGAAGCAGCTCGCCGACCGCGGCCTCCTGCCCGAGGACTGGGGCGGCACCACCGTCTTCGTCGAAGTCTCGGCCAAGCAGAAGAAGAACCTCAACCTGCTGCTGGAGATGGTGTGCCTGGTGGCCGACCTGCAGGAGCTGAAGGCGGTGGCCGACCATCCCGCCACCGGCGCCGTGCTGGAGGCCAAGCTGGACCGCGGCCGGGGTCCCGTGGCCACCATCCTGGTGCAGAACGGGACGCTGCGGGTGGGCGACAACTTCGTGGCCGGCAACGTCTTCGGCAAGATCCGCGCCATGCTCGACGACCGCGGCAGCGCCCTGGCGGAGGCCCCGCCCGCCACCCCGGTCGAGGTGCTGGGCCTGGAAGGCCTGCCCCAGGCCGGCGACCAGATGGTGGTGGTCACCGACCGCAGCAAGGCCAAGGAGATCGCCGAGTACCGCGAGCAGAAGGCGCGCGAAGCGGAATTGGCCAAGAGTTCCCGCGTCTCCCTGGAGAAGCTGGCGGAGCAGGTGCAGGCCGCCGCCGTCAAGGAACTGCCCATCATCCTCAAGGGCGACGTGGGAGGCTCGGTGGAAGTGCTCTCCGACGCGCTGCCCAAGCTCTCCACCGACAAGGTGAAGGTGAAGATCCTGCACTCCAGCGTGGGCGCCATCACCGAGACCGACGTGCTGCTGGCCTCGGCCTCGAACGCCATCATCATCGGCTTCAACGTGCGTCCCGAGCGCAAGGCGCAGGAGCTGGCCGAGCAGGACAAGGTGGACATCCGCCTGCACTCCATCATCTACGAATTGCAGGACGAGATCAAAAAGGCCATGTCGGGGCTGCTGGAGCCCACCATCAAGGAGACCTACCTGGGGCGCGCCGAGGTGCGCGAGACCTTCCGCATCCCCAAGGTGGGCATGGTGGCCGGGTGCTACGTGCAGGACGGCCTCATCAAGCGCGACGCCGAGGTGCGGCTGCTGCGCGACAACGTGCAGATCTTCAAGGGCAAGGTGGGCTCGCTGCGCCGATTCAAGGAGGACGTCGGCGAGGTGCGCAACAACCTGGAGTGCGGCATCACCATCTCCAACTACGCCGACATCAAGGTGGGCGACGTGATCGAGGCCTTCGTCACCGAGAAGATCGCGGCGGAAGCAATAGCCTGAAAGTTGCCGGTTCCCGGTTCCCAGTTCCCAGTGGGTCGCTTTTCAACTGGCAACCGGGAACCGGGAACTGGGAACTCGTCATGATCGCTTTCCTGACCATCGAGCTCCGCCTCGAAGCTGCACATTCGCTCAAAGACAAAAGGCAGGT
>DASPRL010000351.1 GCA_035624475.1 Terriglobales bacterium | reverse complement strand
CGGTGGGTTTCGCCTGTAGTCCGGTCGGGTCAGAGAACACAGTCGGGTTGTTTAGGACGTACGTGTAGAAGTTGTTCGCTTCCCTAAAGCGGGTCGGATCCTCCCCTATGAATCTGCCCATCGAGGGATCGTAGTACCTGGCGCGGTAGTAGTAGAGACCGGTTTCGGCGTCGAACTCCCGCCCGGTGTAGCGGAAGGGGTTGGTGAGCGTGCCGGTGGAGCCGGCCAGGTTGCCGAAGGCGTCGTAGGTGTAGCTGGCCACCAGGGCGCCGCCGCCGTCGCGCACCGAGGTGATCGAGCCCAAACCGTCGGCCTGGTAGTAGCTGGTCACTCCGCCGCGCAGCATGGCCAGCGGCTCGTCAATCCCCGCGCCCTGCGTGTAGCGCGCCAGCACCGTCCCCGCACCGTCCACCTCCTCCACGACGTTCGCCCCGTCGTAGAGGTAGTTGACGGTTCCGCTCGGCCCGCTCTTCTGGATCCGTCGCCCAAACGGATCGTACTGGAAGCTCACCGTCCCGCCCCGCCCTTCCCATTAGCGCCGGCCACCCGCCCCCTCGCTCTGACACGGATGTGCAACAAGGTACCGCAGGAAGATGTCCGCCGCCTCACGGTCGCGGGGGGTAACCCATTGTGGAACGTAGGCCTGGTTGGAGGTACGTTCGGGACACACTTGTACCGGGCTTCCCAGTTGCTCCCGCGCCCGACCCGTCAGGTCGGCGTCGGATCGCGAAGTCAAGATCACCAACTGTGGTCGCAGGTCGCTGAGCCTCCCCAGATCCTCGGTGTATGCGTGCGTCTCATAGGTCGCAATCATGATGGGCCGACCGTCAGATGCACGGGGCCGTTCCAGGGAAAATTGACGAATCATGTCCCTGATCCACTCCGAAGAGGGGCCGCTCGTGTCAAAGAGGACTCGCACGACCACTGGCGCACTCGACTTGCGGCATCCGGCAGTTAGCAACACTAGGCCGAGGACGCTAAGGGCAAGAGCTACGCCAGCCGTGCGCTTACTCCTTCGGTTTCTTTGAACATACCTCGCAGCAATAACAGAATCCACTGGTTCCTCCATAGCTAAGTGGGCTCTTGGAGCAGATTGGGTACACGTTCTTACCCTGCGTCCGTAGCGCATTGCACCTGTCTGCGAAGTTCCCCTCCCAGGTGTTGTAGGCGGCTTGGATGTCCGGATTTGTCTTGCCGTTAATATCTCGCCCCCGATACGGATTCACCGGACTTGATTCGTAGAACAAGGCTAAGTCGCCTTCGTTGCAGATGTTGAAGGGGGTCGGGCCCCCTTTCAAGCTCGACTCGTTCCACCAGTTCCTCCACCAGTCCTTGAATCTCTGCCAGGCGGTGGGTTTCGCCTGTAGTCCGGTCGGGTCAGAGAACACAGTCGGGTTGTTTAGGACGTACGTGTAGAAGTTGTTCGCTTCCCTAAAGCGGGTCGGATCCTCCCCTATGAATCTGCCCATCGAGGGATCGTAGTACCGGGCGCGGTAGTAGTACAGGCCGGTTTCGGCGTCGAACTCGCGCCCGGTGTAGCGGAAGGGATTGGTGAGGGTGCCGGTCGAGGCGGCCAGGTTGCCGAAGGCGTCGTAGGTGTAGCTGGCCACCAGGGCGCCGCCCCCGTCGCGCACCGAGGTGATCGAGCCCAGCCCGTCGGCCTGGTAGTAGCTGGTCACCCCCGCGCGCAGCATGGCGACCTCTCCTGCCACATGTAGTGGAGGTTGAGATCCGTGAATCTCACACAGAAACTTCCTACGCTTTGCCCAACCAGGTTGTAGGTCGTGAAGAATTCACGCTTGGTTCCAGCTTGGTGCGACCCTCTAGTTCTTCCCCGCGCCCTGCAGGATCTTCAGCCGCATCTGCGCCAGCCGGTAGGACGAATCCGGGATCTCCATCGCCCGCTTGGGCCTGGTGACCTTGGCATAGTCAGCGGCTGCGACCTGGTATTCCCCGTATTGCTCTGCGATCCGCCCGAACGCGTACCAGTAATTGGGATCGGGTTCGTCCAGGTTCAGCAGGTCCATGGCCTGCACCAGCACCTCGCGCGCCTCCTTGGTCTTGCCCACCTCGGCGTAGACGCAGCCCAGGGTGTGCAGGATGCTGGCATTCTTCTGGTCCGAGCGCTCCGCCCGCACGGCGGCCTCGAGGTCGGCGGGCCCCGTCGTTCCCGTGAACAGCGAATACCAGGCCAGAGCATTCAGGTCGCCCGCCTCCGCCTTGCCCGCGTCCACGATCTTCTGCGCTAGGCGGTGCGCGGCGCCATAGTCCTCGCGCGCCACCGCCGTCCTCACCTGCGCCCGCATCGCTTCCAGGTCGTCCGGCATGCGCCGCAGGCGCTCCTGCGCGGCCGCCTCCGCCTCCCGGAAGCGCCCCAGGCGGCTCAGCACCGTCGTGAGCTCCTGGAACGCCCGCTTCGACTCCGGGTACTGGCGCGCCAGCTCGGTGACGATAGCCAGCGCCTTCTCCTCCTGCCCGTCCAGGTTGTCGTAGCCCTCCAGCAGCGCCAGCGAGATGGCCAGCTTGTCGGCGTCGCTCTTGGCCGAACTCCGGGCAGTCTCCAGGATGGCCACGCCCTGCGCCGCAGTCGGCTTGGTCTCCACCAGGATGGCGGCCGCCGCCAGCCTCATCTGTTCGGCACCAGCGTCCTTTCCCTTGGTCCACATCCGTGGAAAGGCCGCCCCGGCCAGCGGATCGTCGCCTCCGGCCAGGTGTTTTCGGTCGCGCAGCCAGTCCAGCAGCACCCGCGCCCCCGCCAGGTCGCCCGCCGCCACCCGGTCCAGAACCGCCAGCCCGACGGCGTTCGGCTTGTCGGTGGAATCCAGCAGCTTGTACCTGCCCTCTTCCTTCACCACGAAGACGCCTCCCGTTTCCTGGCCGGGAATCTGCAGGTCGACCAGGTAGCCGGTAGCATCGTTGCCCTCCACCTTGGGCTGCAGCAACTGCATGGCGATGTCGATCATCACGTCCGTCGGTATGCTGCTTTGGGCGAACTCACGCCGCGTCTTGCGCGAGTCCGCCACCTCCTTGTCCAGCTCCTCCGGATCGGTGCGCTGCAGGACCGCCAGCGCGTTGCGGCTGGCGTAGCTCTTCATCGTCTCCAGGCTGAACGTGGGGTCGGTGTAAGACAAGAACATCCGCAGGACCAGCCCGGCAGGGTCGTTGTCGAAGTGCAATTGCTCGTGCGGATGCGCCTTGCGCAGCATCGCGGCCAGCCCCACGGTGGCCGAGGCGTTTTCCCCCGAGGCCCCCGCCTCCATCAGGTCGGCCGCCGGCGGGTACAGGCGCAGGTTCATCAGCATGTCGCCCGCCGCCTTGGCGATCGCCTTGAATCCCGCTTCTCCCTGCCCCCGCTTGTTGGCCTCCGCCAGACCTGCCTCGGACCCGTGCAGCGCGGCCTCGCAGGCCGTGATCAGCGCGTTGGGCTGCGGGTTCAGGTTCTCGGCGTTCTGGCGCGCCTCGGCAAACTCCCCGGCATAGAACAGCGCGAAAGCAAGATTGTTCCTTATCCCCAGCTTCTCCATCTGCTCCGAGGTAAGGCTGCGGTAGGTCGCCACTGCGTCCTTCAGCTTCGCCCCGGGCCCGTAGCGCGTTCCCTCCGGGTTGTACTCCAGCAGGATGGCCAGGTTGCCGGGGATCTCCTTGTCGTCAGGATCGAGCTTCTCAGCCGCTCGAAAGGCAGCCTCGGCTCCCGCCAGGTCGCCGCCCGGGCGGAACTGCCTCCCCACCAGGTCGTATTCCAGGACCACGGCCAGCGTCTTCTCCGCCAGCGCCGAATCGGGCTCCAGCTTCACCGCCAGCCGCGCCTCTTCCCGCGCCGCTTCTCCCATGCCCGCGGCCAGCATGGCCTTGGCCAGGCGCAGGTGCGGCACCGCTGCCTTGGGGGATTGCGCGATCGGCGCCCGGTACGCCTGGAAGGCCTCCCGCGCCTTGCCCTGGCGCAGTAGCGCCTGCCCGGCGGGCTCGAAGGCGACCATCAAGGCTTCCCCGTTCCGCAATTGCACGATGCCGTCGCGCATCGCCGCCGCCTCCGCCGCCGTCATCCGCCGCTTCCCCGTGTCGAAGCGGATCACCGCGTGCACGACTCCGTCGTTCTCGGCTTGGAATTCCTCTGTGAGCAGGGCCGGCCCCAGCGGGATGCGGGCATTCGCCGGCAGCGCCTTGGGCTGGAAGCCCGCCGGCGGCACGATGGTGTAGTCCCATTCGGTCACGAAGGCCACCGGCAATTGATAGTCCGCGGTGCGCTTCTTCTGAGTACCGCCCGTGCCCGCTTTCTTTTCCTCCTCGCTCTCTTTACGCTGCAATTCAGCGGGAAGCCGGAGAAACAAGGTGTCCAGCCGGATGGCCGCCACTGCGCTCTCCAGGTCGGTGAAGCCGCGCTTGGCCTGCTTGCTTTCCAGCACCAGCTCGAACGGCCGGCCCAGGTCCTGGGGATCGCTGCGTTCCAGCCGGTCCAGCTTCTCCGCCAGGTACTGCGACTTCATGTAGTTGGTCAGTCCTTCCTGGGTCTTCTTCCTCTGCTGGTCGGCATAGGCGCTGCGGTAGGCCGACTCCAGGCTGCCCTGCGGCTGCGAGGTCTCCACCACCCGCGCTGGGCCGTACTCGGCCAGATAGAACTCCCGCTTCTCCACCAGAAGGTTCTCCCGCGACGAGGCTACGGGCGTGCGCACCAGCCCGGCGGTACCGGCGCGCGCCACCAGCGCCAGCCTTCCCTGGTCCGAGTCCGGCAGCTCGCCCAGGCGCGCGTATTCGTCGGTGACGTCGATCCAGAGCTCCGGCTCCCCCGGCGCGTAGACGATGGCGTGGTCGAACAGTCCCAGCCCGGGAAGGTCAGCCGGCACATCCTGACGCGTGCCCACGTTGAGCAGCGCCACGTACGCGGGCACGTCGGCCGCCCGCAGCAGCGCCACCAGCAGCACCGCCTTGTCCTTGCAGTCCCCGTACTTCTGTTTCAGGGTCTCCGCCGGGGTGCGCGGCACGATGGCGGCTTCCCCGAACTCTACCCCGGTGTAGCGCACTTCTTTGTCCAGGTACTGCAACAGGGCCTCGGCCTTCTCCTGCCGGATGTGCTTGCCCGCGACCAGCTTGCTCACCAGCGCCTTCACCTCCGCCCCGGCGATGCGCGCATCGACGACCTTTCCGTACTCCTCCGCCACCTGCCGCCAGGAGCTGCCGGTCGAGAAGTTGACGCGGGGAAAGGCGGGCTGCTCGCTCGGCAGGTAGGGCTCCGCATCCTCCTGCGCCGGTATGGGGCCGTGGTCGAAGACCACCTGCACCCGCCCCTCGGCCTCGCGGCGCTCGGGCTTCGCCTCGGGAAGCAATTCCAGCGCGTAGCGGAGCGGCAACGAGGCGGGAGCGTCCAGCACCAGGCGCGTGTGCTGCACCGGCACCCCGCGGCCGAAGAAGCTGCGCCCCACCGTTCCGGCGCCGAAGAAGGGCGCGCTTTCCTTCGAGACACTCTCTTCCTCGACCACCGACCCAGGAGCCATGGCCGGCAGTGGTGCCTGCACGGTCCGGCGGTCGCTGTAGACCTGGTCGTCGTCTTCCTTCGCGGGCTTGTCGGTCACCGTCTTGGCGTCCAGCTCGTGCACCGCGTGGTCCGGGGTGATGACCCGCGCCCGCAGCACCGGCCGCTCCTCGTGCCACGGCTCCCAGGGCGCCGAGTAGTCGGCCCAGTTTTCCGCTCCCTTCTGCGTGAGCACCCGGAAGACCACGTATTGGGTGTGCACCCGGCGGCCCTGCGCGTCGAAGACGTAGGTGTCTTCATCCTCCAGCACCACAACGTCGGCGCCCGCCGGCGCCGGCGTGGCCATGGCGCTTTGGTAGAGCGCTGCCGGGTCCGCGGAAAAGTGCCCGCTCGCGGGCGCCGCCGGCTGCGTCCCGGCCGACAGTCTCCCCAGGAGCAGGGCGGTGAAGGTGAATCCGACCGCCAGCCGCAGAGTGAGGGCCTTCCGGGGATTCGACACAGGGGCTCCTGGCGCGCAGAGGTGCGCGCCGCCAAAGTACCGCGCCTGCCTGCGATTCGCAAGCACCGTCGAGGCGGCCCGCTCGCGCCCGAGCGCAGTCGCAAGGCGGTCTCGCCGCCGAGATTCGGGAAGCCCGCGCATTATATTTATATATATCAATGTTACAGCCCCCGAAAAACGGCGCGCGGGCGCGCGCCGTCCGCTTACTCCCGCCGCTTCTTGGGGGCCAGCGCCTCCAGGATGCGGTCGAAGTCCTCCAGACTCCCGTAGTGCAGCGTGATCTTCCCTTTCCCGTTCTTGTCGCGGATCACCACCCGCACTCCCAGCGCCGCCGCCAACTCGCGCTCGGCGGCGCGCACGTTGGCGTCCACCTCCCGCTCCCGCGCCTTCGCCCGCTCGATCGGATGGTTCAGGTTGAAGCACAGGTCCTCGGTCTGACGCACCGAGAGCGCCCCCTCGATCACCCGCCGCGCCACCTCGCTGACGATCTCCGCCCGCTCCAGGGTCATCAGCACCTTGGCGTGCCCGAAGCTGAGCGCCCCGCTTTCCAGCTCCATCTGCACCATGGGCGGCAGCTTCAGCAGGCGCAGGAAGTTGGCGATGGAGGAGCGCTCCTTGCCCGTCTTGGCCGCCATCTGCTCCTGGGTGAGGCTGAACTCGCGGGAGAGGCGCTCGAAGGCGCGCGCCTGCTCCATGGGGTTCAGGTCCTCGCGCTGCAGGTTCTCGATGATGGTCATCTCGAGGGCCTGCTCGTTCGAGACCGCGCGCACCACCGCCGGGATGGTGGTCTTCCCTGCCCGCTGCGAGGCCAGCCAGCGCCGCTGCCCGGCGATGAGCTGGTAGCGTCCGCCCGCCACCGCCCGCACCACGATGGGCTGCACCACCCCGCTGGCGCGGATGGAAGCGGCCAATTCCTCCAGCGCCTGCTCCTCGATGCGCCCGCGCGTCTGGTAGGGGTTGCGGTCGATCAGCTCCAGCGGGATCTCGCGCGCGCCCTCGCCCGCGGTGCTGGCCGGACGCGCCGTGGGCAGCAGCGTCTCCAGGCCGCGGCCCAGTGCCTTGCGCTTGTCATGAGTCGTCGTGGTCATCGCTTCCCTTCCTCCGCCATCGCCTTCACCAGCTCCTCCGCCGGCGCGGCGGGCGGCAGCGTGTGCGCCATGATCTCCTTGGCCAGGCGGATGTAGGCCTCGGCGCCCCGGGATTGCGGGTCATAGCTCAGTGCCGGCTGGCCGTGGCTGGGGGCCTCCGCCAGGCGGATGTTGCGCGGGATGGCGGTCGCGCACAGCTTCTCCCCGAAGAAGCTCTTGAGCTCGGCCGTCACCTGCTGCGCCAGGTGGGTGCGCTCGTCGAACATGGTCAGCACCACGCCTTCCAGGGTGAGCCCGGGGTTGAAGCTCTCGCGCACCCGCTCGATGGTGTCGAGCAGCGCGCTCACCCCCTCCAGTGCGAAGTACTCCGCCTGCATGGGGACGAGCACGGAGTCGGCGGCGACCAGGGCGTTCAGGGTGAGCAGGTCGAGCGCCGGCGGGCAGTCGAGCAGGAGGAAGTGGAAGCGCGGGCGCAGGGGCTGGAGGGCGTCGCGCAGGCGGAACTCGCGGCGCTCGCCCCCCACCAGCTCCAGGTTGGCGCCGGTGAGGTCCTTGCTGGAGGGCAGGAGGGAGAGGCCTTCGAGCGCGGTAGGCTGCAGCGCGGCCTCGGCGGAGACCGCGTCCATGAGCACGTGGTAGGTGGAGTGGCGCTCGGGATCGCGCCCGAAGCCCAGGCTGCTGGAGGAGTTGGACTGAGGGTCGCAGTCCACCAGGAGCACGGCCACCTCGGCGGCGGCCAGCGAGGCCGCCAGGTTGACGGCGGTGGTGGTCTTGCCCACCCCGCCCTTCTGATTGGCTACCGCGATGACGCGTCCCATGATGTCTCGAAAAATCGCCCGCCCCGGCAGAGTACCCCGGGACGCGGCGCTCCGCAATGCCCGGTTTTTGTGCAACTTGGCGGCGCCCACCTGGCTGTTCCACGTGGAACAATCCCGGAGCCGGCGGGCGCGGCCGGGGAATGTTCCACGTGGAACAATGGCGCGCCGGGATGTTTACTACCCTGGTTCCACTTGGTCAGTTTACCACTTTTCTTCGTGTTTGTTATGGTTTTATGCCTGTTTTGTCCGATTTCATGCCATCCCGCCGCCACCCCCACCCACCTGTTTTATGGATAGGTTCTTGCCCGGGAAGGTACCCCCGCCGCCCCGCGAGTCACCCGATCAAGAGGGCGCTGTCGCCTGGATGTCCCACCTGGAGCCTCGCGGGTGGCTCCCAGGCGATTCCGGCATCACGCCCCGGCGCCGCAGCAGGCCCCTCGCTCCCACTTGTTACTGACTTGATTCGTCCCGACAGGTGTACGCCACGGCCCGCCGCGAATCGTCCGCTCGGCGGGGGGAGGTGACGACCCGGGTTCCCACCAGCGGCGAGCTCCCACTCGACCACGTGGAAGAGGGCATCCCGGCGAACCCGACGGGGCGCATGACCACGCGCGCTCCACTTATGGCGAGGGTGACTCGTGCCGCGCGTGGTTCGCGCCCACCAGCAGGATGCGCTGCTGGGAGCGCGGCAGGGGGACAGGCGACTCCCAGGCGAACCCGGGGAGTAAGCGGCGGGCGCGCTCGGCCTGGGCGGCGCCGATCAGCAGAGCCAGGCGTCCGCGATCCTCTACCAGGCGGGCGGCGACGGGCAGCACGCCCTCGAAGCGCTCCACCGCGCGCAAGGTGACCAGCTCGCCGCGGCCGGGAAAGTCCTGGGCGCGGCCGGGGAAGACCTCGACCTCACGCAGAGCGAGGGCGCGCACCACTTCCCGGAGGAAGGTGGCTTTCTTGCGCTGCGACTCGATGAGGGTGAGGCGCAGGGTGGGAGCGTAGATCTTCAGGGGGAGCCCGGGGAAGCCGGCGCCGGAGCCCACGTCGAGGGCAGTGGTGGCGGGGATCGCCGCGGCGGCGGGGAAGAGGTGGTGCGCGACGAAGAGGGACTCGCCGAAGTGGCGCTCCACCATCTCCTGGGGGGAGCGCACGGCGGTGAGCGCCATCTTCCGGTTCCAGCGCTCCAGAATATCGATATACATCGATATTTGGACCAGTTGCGCGGGGGCCAGGCGGGCGGGGGCCAGGTAGGGGGCGATCAGTTCGGCGATGCGGGCGGAGTCCACGGGGTGACTGGCTGATTGTAATGGGGACCACGGTGGCAGCGTAGGGTCCGGGTAGCGCGCGCTAGATCCTCCGCAGCTAAAGCGGCTCAAGATGAGCTCTTGCGCCCCCTATCCTCGGGGCGGTCAGCAGCTTATAATGCGCGCACGCCGCAGAGGCAGTTTCTCGTTCCTCGTTTCTAGCTTGTGGTGGAGCACGCGAGATCCTTCGGTCCCGCGGGGGGGACCTCAGGATGACGCTCCGGAGAGGGAATGGCGTTACCGACCGGAAGTAGACTCGGGCCGTACGAGATCTTAGGGGCCGCCGGGGCGGGCGGGATGGGCGAGGTGTACCGCGCGCGCGACACCCGCCTGGAGCGCACCGTCGCCGTCAAGGTCCTGCCCGAGCAGTTCAGCCAGAACCCGGACCTGAAGTTGCGCTTCGAGCGCGAGGCCAAGGCCATCTCGGCGCTCAATCATCCCAACATCTGCACCCTGCATGACGTCGGCCACCAGGACGGTGTGGACTACCTGGTGCTGGAGTACATCGAGGGCGAGTCGCTGTCGGCGCGGCTGGTGCGCGGGCCGCTGCCGGTCGAGCAGGTGCTGAAGACTGGGAGGGAAATCGCGGAAGCTTTGGAGAAAGCGCACCGGCAGGGCATCGTGCACCGCGACCTGAAGCCGGGCAACGTGATGCTGACCAAGTCGGGGGCGAAGCTCTTGGACTTCGGGCTGGCCAAGCCGACGGGCGGGGCCATGCAGCCGGGCAGCGTGCTCACCCAGGCCCTCACCGAGAGCAGCCCGGCGAGCCCCATCACGGCGCAGGGGCACATCGTCGGGACCTTCCAGTACATGGCGCCGGAGCAGGTGGAGG
>DASPRL010000350.1 GCA_035624475.1 Terriglobales bacterium | reverse complement strand
CTACGACGGCTTCATCAAGAACTACAAGAAGGACGAAGCCAAGGACATCATCGAAGGCCTGCTCAAGCGCATGAACAACGGCGAGAAGATCACCCCCGCCCAGCTCGAAGCCGCCCTCGGCTCCCACATCCCCCAGCCGGTCAAACGCTAGACCCCAGACGTCAGACCTCAGACGTCAGCCACACTCTTGTCATCCTGAGCGCAGCGAGGGAGCCGCTTGGGGCGACCGAGCCAGAGAAGGACCCCTATACCCTCACCGGGGCCTTCACTGAAGGCGTCATCCTGAGCGGCTTTAGCCGCGTAGGATCTCGCGCGCGCAGCGCCGAAATCTCTGGGATTGTCATCCTTCGCGAGGCGAGGCCGAGCGGAGGATCTGATGACCTCGTCGGCACTACCCATCCGGTGGTCCAGACGGTACTCTCAGATTCTCCCGCCTCCGCTTCGCTCGGCGGAAGAATGACACCGCCCAAAGGCCCTCTGCGCCATTGTGACCAGCCCGCAGGGCGGCATTTGGGTTAGCCCGGGGCGTAAGCCCCGGGGTCAAGACCGGAATTGCTCCCGAGCCCCTTCAGGGGCGGCACAAGACTGACGTCTGCCGTCCGACGTCTGCCGTCTAGCCATCATCACCGCCCTGTGTGATAATTACCGCACGATGGCTACCGAACAGGCTTCCAAGGCCCCCGGCATGGTGCCCGACGAACTCAAGCACGAGCCCAAGTCCGCCGGCATCAACACCCCGCGCAAGAAAAAGCCCAAAGAGCTGGCCGTCATCACCGAGTGCTGCACCGGCTGCGCCGGCTCGCCCGCCTGCGTGGAGTACTGCCCGGTCGAGGATTGCATGTTTTGGGTGCCCGACGAGGACCACCCCCCCTTCGGCCGCATCCAGGTGGACCCCTTGCTCTGCATCGGCTGCAAGAAGTGCACCAGCAAGGGTCCCGACGGCGCCTTCCTCGACGGCTGCCCCTGGGACGCCATCGTCATGGTCGACACCGCCGAGGTCGAAAAAGAAGTCGGCCCCATGACCTACTAGCCGTCAGCCTTCAGCCGTCAGCACTCAGCCGTGGGTGGCATCGCGCCCTTGGATTTCGTACTGGACGACCTCAGTCGTTCCGTAAGACCTTGAAGCCTTGAAACCTTGAAACCTCGAAACCTTGAAACCTTGAAACCTTCCTCCCGCCCCGCTGGCATCGCCCTCCTCGCCGCCTTTCTCGTCTTTGTCGGCCTGCTCTCGCTGATGCTGGCTCCGGCCACCCGCCTGCTAGCCCTCGACCTGGCCACCGGCCTCAGCCCCGCCGGATTGCTCGCGGCCCTCGTCCTCAACGGCCTGCTCGACTTCCTGGCTGCCTGGGGACTGTGGACGCTGCGCCCCTGGGGACGCTGGCTGGCTTTGCTGCTCGCCCTGCTGGGTATGGCCCCGTCCCTGGTCGCCCTCGCCCGCTGGCTGCTCGCCGGGGCGCCGCCCGTCCCCTTGTCCGCTCTGCCCGCCCGCCTGCTCCTGCTGGCCTTCTGGGCCTTCCTCTTCGGCTATCTCCTCCAGCCGGGCGTCCGCCAGGCCTTCCGCCGCTCCGGAAGCACTCCCATTTGACCCTGGCCCCGAAACGTCATACCCTTGCGCCCCCAGGAGGGATTCCATGGCTCAGAAAGTGATCGAGGTGGTGGGGGTTTCCAAGGACAGCTTCGCCAGGGCCGCCGACAACGCGGTGGCCGAAGCCGCCCGTACCGTGCGCGGCCTCAAGTGGGTCCGCGTCGGGGAGTTGGAGATGAAGCTCGACGGCAAGAAGATCGCGGAGTACCGCGTCACCGCCCGCATCTACTTCGACATCGAGTCCTAGGCCGAGCGCCGCACCAGCAGCAGCGACTGGTCGTCGGCGGGCTTGCCGTGGCGCAGCGCCGCCGCCGTGATGGCCGTCCAGATCCGCTCCAGGGACTCCTGCGCGTGCCCGGCCAGGGCCGCCTTCACTCCGGCCACTCCGAACTCCTCCCCGGGGCCCGGTTCTCCACCTCCAGCAGGCCGTCGGTGATGAGCACGAACACGTCCCCGGGCTCGCCTTGCAGCGAGCCCACGTCGAAGGGGCTGTGCTCCAGGATGCCCACCGGCAGGTTGGGGCATTCCAGCTCCGTGATCTGCCCGCTAGCGGCGTGGTAGTGCAGGATGGGCGGATGCCCGGCCAGCGAGTACTCCCCACCCTTGTCGCTCACCGCCAGGTAGGCCAGGGTGACGAACATGTTGGGTTTCTTCAGCGGATATAGGACCGTGTTGAGTTGCGGCAGCAGGTTGGCGCTGCCGCCTCCCAGGGTGAGCTGCATGCGGGCCGCGCTCTTCACCATCCCCATGACCACGCCCGGCGCCACTCCGTGACCGGAGACGTCGGCGATGTAGGCCACCCAGCCGCGCTGGCCCTCGACCACGTCCACCAGGTCCCCACCCACCTCGCCCGAGGGCTGCGAGCGCCCGTAGAACTCCCAGCCTCCGATCCGCGCCTCCACCGGAGGCACCAGCACCTGGTGGATCTCCGCTGCCAGGTCCATCTCCGCTTGCACGCGGAAGTGCCGCCGCCCCTCCGTCCCCGCGAAGACGGCAAAAGACGCGTACCCCAGGGCCATGGCCAGGATGGTGGCGGCGCCGCTGACCTGCAGGCGATGACTGAGCCGGGCGATGTCGGCTGCGCCCAAGACGGCCGGCATGGCCGGCGTCGGCAGGTACTGCGCGATCTTTCCCATGACCAGGGTTTGCACCACAAAGATCGGCACCATGGCCAGGCCTACTCGCACCCGGTCGCGCAGCGAGAATCCCGCCACCGCGTACAGGCTGCCGAAAACGCCGCATGCCACCGCGCTCAGCACCACGCGCAGGGCGGGGTCCCGGCCCAGGTTCATGATGTTGTTGACGAACCCGATGATGCTGAAAAGCAGCGCCACGCCCAGCAGGAACAGGAAGCGCGATCGCAGCGGGA
>DASPRL010000349.1 GCA_035624475.1 Terriglobales bacterium | reverse complement strand
GGCAGGAGCACGACCACGCCCGAGAGCAGGCCCCACTTGTCCTCGCCGGCGGAGATGAACTGGTCGAGGATGACCTGGGCGCCGTTGGCGAAGTCGCCGAACTGCGCCTCCCACAGCACCAGGGTCTCGGGATAGTCGCGGCTGTAGCCGTACTCGTAGCCCAGCACCGCCGCCTCCGAAAGCTCGGAGTTGTAGATCTCGAAGCGCGCCTGGGTGGGCGCGAGGTGAGCGAGCGGGATGTGGACCTGCTCGCTCCGGGTGTCGATGAGGGCGGCGTGGCGCTGGTTGAAGGTGCCGCGGCGGGTGTCTTGGCCGCTCATGCGGACGGGCACGCCCGCGGTGACCAGGGAGGCGAAGGCCAGGGCCTCGGCCATGCCGTAGTCCACCGGATGCTTGCCCGCGCCCATGCCGCGGCGCTGCTCCAGCAGGCGCTTCACCTTGGGATGGATGGCGAAGTCCTGGGGATAGCGCGTGAGGCCCTCGGCTAGCTTCTCCAGTTCGGTCGCGCGCAGGCCGGTGTCCACTTCGTAGCTGGGTTCGTACTTGCCGCCGGCGTAATCGTCCCAATAGGCGGGCAGGCGGCGCAGGGTGGGGCGCTTCTCGATGGTCTTGGCCTGCTGCTGGGCGGCCTCGAGTTCCTCGCGCACGCGGGCGGCGAGGGCGGTGGCGTCGGTCCCGATCTTCTCCGCGTAGAGCTGCCAGAGCGGCGGATGCTCCTGGATCTTGCGGTAGAGCACGGGCTGGGTGATGGAGGGGTCGTCGATCTCGCTGTGGCCGTGGCGGCGATAGCCGATCAGGTCCACCACCACGTCGCTGGAGAAGGTGTAGCGGTACTCCAGCGCCATACGGGCCACGCGCACCACCGCCTCCGGCTCCTCGGCGTTGACGTGGAAGATGGGGATGGGCAGGCGCTTGGCCAGGTCGCTGGCGAAGCGCGAGGAGTGCAGTTCGGCGGGGTTGGTGGTGAAGCCGATGAGGTTGTTGACGATGACGTGCAGCGCGCCGCCCACGTTGAAGCCGTCGAGGGCGGCCAGGTTCAAGGTCTCGGCCCAGATGCCCTGGCCGGCGAAGGCGCCGTCGCCGTGCAGCAGGATGGGGAGGAAGCGGGCGCCGTCCGGGTCGCCGGCGCGGAGCTGCTTGGCGCGGGTGCGCCCCAGTACCACCGGGTCCACCGCCTCCAGATGGCTGGGATTGGAGACCAGGTGGATGTTGAGCTTGCGGCCGGAGGCGGTGAGGTGGGTGCCGGTCGAGCCGACGTGGTACTTCACGTCGCCGCCGCCCAGCACGCTGCGCGGGTCCACGTCCTCGAAGCCGGCGAAGATCTCGGCCACGCGGTTGCCCACGGTGTGGGCCATGACGTTCAGCCGGCCGCGGTGGCTCATGCCGATGACCGCCTGCTCGGCGCCGCGCGCGGAAGCGCCTTCCAGCACCTCGTCGAGCAGGGGGATGAGCGCGGTCACGCCCTCTAGGGAAAAGCGCTTGGTGCCCAGGTAGCGGGCCTGCAGGACCTGCTCGAAGAGGTCGGCGCGGAGGAGGCGCTCGAGCAGACGCGGGCCGTCCACGCTGGGCGCGGCGCCGGCGACCTCCATGCGCTCTTCGATCCAGCGGCGGCGCGCGGGGTCGGGGATGTGCTGGAACTCGGCGCCGATGGCGCCGCAGTAGATGCGGCGTGCCTGGTCGGCGGCGGGGCCGGAGAGGCGCAATTCGGGATGCGGCTGAGGCGGCATCTGGCCCAGAGGATCGAGCGCCGCTTCCAGGTAGCCCCAGCGGCGGAAGAGGTCGAAGACCTGCTCGCGCGCGGCGGGCTTGGGCGGGTCGGCGGTCTGGGTTGCCAAGTTCGGGATCCTCGGTGATTGGATGGAGCTCGACCCCACCGCGGTGCAGGCGCGCACCGGGCTCGATCTTCGATTATAGCGATGCGCGCCCGAAGAAAACGCAAGGTCCTTCCGGCTCGTGCCCGCGCGGCCCGCAAGCGGGCCGGAGAAAAACCTCGCAGGCACGAGCGCAGGATGACAATCCAACAAGACGCCGGTTGCGCGCACAAAAAAACTGCGCGCGGAGGCGGTGCCTCCGCGCGCGGAGCCAGCTTGCGTCGAGCCGTGCGGCGGACTAGGCCGTGCCGTCCACGCCCATCAGGCGGGCCAGCAGCGCGGTGCGCTGGTGGATCCCGGTCTTCTGATAGACGTTCTTGAGGTGGTCCTTCACCGTGTGCTCGGTGATGTTGCAGCGGTTGGCGATCTCCTTGTTGGGATGTCCCTGGGCCAGGAGCAGGACGATCTCCTTTTCCCGCTCGGTGAGGGGCATGGTCTGCAGCCTTTTGTGCAACTGATTCATGACTCACTCCTTCTGATTCTGGCGGCCGGAGCCGCGTTCGATGCTTCTCGCGGTGCGATAGGTTCCAAGAGTGCGGATTACGGAGAAGTGGCGAACGATCAGGCTTGGGGAGGAGAACGGCCGCGGACGGGGGGGACGGGGTCGATGTGATGCGAGGCGAGGTCGGTGACGCACACGATCCCCAGGACGCGCAACCTCCCGGCGGGGGCCTCGGGATGGGCCAGCGCGGCGGCGGGCGTGATCAGTTGCCCCAGCGGCACGCGCTTCTGGACTTCCAGGTTCTTGGCCAGGAGCTGGTCGGAAGAGGGCTCTTCCAGGAACTCGCGGGCCGCGCGCACGTCGTCGCTGACGGAGATGACGGGGAAGATCAGCACCAGGATGGCGGCCAACACCAGCACGCCCGCCATCCACTCGTCCCGGCTGCGTAAGGCGCGCCCGCGGTAGCGCGGCCGGCGCAGCCACCACACATAGGCTGCGACGACTACCGCCAGCCAGCACAGGTTCAGCGCTAATTCCATGGAGCGAAAATCCCCACCTTCGGCGGCCCTACTTTAGCACAGTAGTCATAGATTCCGCGCCCGCCTCCGCGGTTGCCTGAAAAATCGTCCGCCGAACGGAGGGCCTACCCTCCCAAACCCCTTGACCTGGCGAGAGTTGCGGAAGTTGTTTCCGGCCGGCGCGGAGCGCCGGAGCGGGAAGGCAACCTCCTCCGGAGGAGCAGTCCGCCGGGGCGGCGTCAACCCCGCGGGCCGGGGCCGAGCGAGCCGGTGGGGGGCAGGCCCCGCCACTCGTCCTCGGGCACGCGGATGGGCCCGAAGGGGCTGGCCGCCGGCGTGGCCCGCAGCCTCCAGGGAGAGTCGTGCCTGGGACAGCTCTCGCGCAGGTGATAGCGCATGCGCTCCTGGCGGGCGAAGGCGTCGGCGAAGTTGGTGAGGCCGTCGGTGCGCATGTGCAGGTCGGCATGCTGGCCGCAGTTGGGGCAGGTGACCGGCCACAGCGAGCGCAGTCCCTTGAGCACCTTGTGCACCTGGCCTTCGGTAGTCACGAAGACGGTGTAGGCCTTGGCCTCGCGGGAGCGCTGCAGCGCGGATTCGCAGCACAGGGTGACCTCCAGGTGCAGTTGCAGGGCGCCGCTCCACACTACGTCGGGCAGATAGAAACCGTGGCGGTCTCCGGAGCGGACCACCAGGTGCTTGTGCAGGGTGAGGGGCCGGCGCTCCTGGGCGCGCACCACCACCCGGGTCACCACCGCACTGGGGGCGCCGATGTTGGCCACCTGCACCCGCGCCCGGCCATGGCTGGCGCGCACGCTGAACTTGATGCCCAGCTCGTTCTGGCGGCGGAGCACCTCCTGCAGCAGGAGCAGACCCTGCTGGGTGGTGCGCAGGTACTCGGCCGTGGTTCCCACCAGCAACATCACGGCGAGGAAGCCGAGCAGGGCCGCCGGCCGGGCGGGATCGTCCCAGTAAGTGAGGAAGAGCACCACCGCCAGGAGGATGAACAGGGCCAGGCCGCAGGCCAGCCAGTAGCGTTTGAGCCAGTCGCCGAGAGCGCCGGCGACGCTGGTAGATGCGAGCATGGCGGCAACCTCCAAACTCAGCATAGCCCGGCGGGGCGGCGCGGGAGCGGAGGGGCAAGAAGGGATTGAGGGGCAGGATGCCACACCGGGATCGGTTCCAAAACGGGACGGGGGCGAGGGCTATCGCCTCTCCCCTAAGGGAGCTTCACCAACCGGACGGTGACGTCGGCGCCGTGGACCGTGACGATCAGGTAGTGATAGAAGCCGTGGTCGCCGGACTCGAGAGGCGCGCCCGCCCCCCCGGTGACCAGATAGCGCGGTCCGGAGCCGGCGCTTCCGGCCATGGGATCCTGCAGGTCATCCGGGGCCTGCGGATTGTAGTAAAGATGCTCGTGGGCGGAGAAGACGGCCTTGACGTTGGGATACTGGCTGAGGATCGCCTGCAGGGCGGCGGCGCTGGCGGCGTCGAGCTGGTTCTTGGCCTTGCGCGCGTGTACGGAGTGGTGCATGAAGAGGAATACGTTGGCCTGGTGGCGGCTGGCGGCCAGATCGTGCGCCAGCCACCGCCGCTGGGCCGGAGAGATGTAACCGGGATCCAGGGTGCCGGAAGGCTCGTCGGTGGGCGCGCGCGGAGAGCGCACGACCTCGGGAGGCGCGATCTCTTCCGTATTCAGCGCGATGAAGTGCGAATTGCCGTAGTCGAAGGAGCCGTAGGGCAAGCCGACCATCTCGGCGTACCAGGTGGTCATGGTGGCGTTGGGGACGTCCTGGGCGTCGTCCATCTCATGGTTGCCGGGAGCGTTGAAGATGGGGACGCCGGCGGAGTGAAGCACGCTGAAGATGGCCTGGTATTCGGAGCGGATGGTGGCCTCCTGGGTGGGGTCCTTGCCTTCGATCAGGTCGCCGCAGGAGAGCGCCAGGACCGGCTTGGGGTCGGCGGCGGCGAGATCGGCCGCGATGGCTTGGATGGTGGGAGTGGGCCCGTCCTTGGCCTTTTTCGGGCGGTTGTCGCCAAACACGTAGAAGACGAAATCGGCAGCCCCGGGCGCCGCCGCGAGGTTCGCGGAGTTGGGAAGGGGGCGCAGCGGGCGAGCCGGCTCCAGCGGAGCGCAGCCGCCCACCAGAACAAAGAGCGCGAGCACGCCGGCTTGCACCCTCGTGGTGATGGTCATGGGCGCCCATGGTAGGTCGGGAGGGCGAGAGAAGCAACCGCATTGCCCCTCCGAGGTTGCGCTTTCCTTGATCGGCGGGCGCCTGTATCATCCGCACCACGCATCGGCGACCAGACCAAGCGGCGCGGCCCGGGGGTGAGCATGGACCGAAGAGATTTCCTGAAGTTCGTCGCCATGTTGTCGGCCAGCGCGGTGGCGCGTTCCGCCGCAGAGAGTTCCGGCGCTGCCTTTCGCCGCGTGCGGCCGGGCGATCCGGAGTGGCCCTCGGCCGCGGAATGGGAGGAGCTGCGGGGGAAGCTGCAAGGGGACCTGTTGAAACTGTCCTCGCCGTTCACGGCCTGCGGCGACGCCTCCAACCCGGGCTGCAAAGAGATCCTCGAGAACCTCAAGAACCCCTACTTCCTGGGCGATACCCCGGCGCTCACGCAGACCTCGGGCTGGCTGGACCATTGGAAATCGATGCCGAGCGTCTACGCGGTGGCCGCCAAGAGCGCGCAGGACGTTGCCGCCGCCGTGGACTTCGCCCGCCAGCGCCGCCTGCGGCTGGTGGTGAAGGGCGGCGGCCACAGTTACCAGGGAACCTCCAACGCCCCCGATTCGCTGCTCCTCTGGACGCGTCCCATGGACCACCTCCAACTGCACGACTCCTTCGTCCCCCGAGGATGTGAAGGCAAGCAGGCGGCCGTGCCCGCGGTTTCGGTGGGCTCCGGATGCATCTGGATGCGGACCTACAATGCGGTGACGACCGAGGGCGGGCGCTACGTCCAGGGAGGAGGTTGCGCCACCGTCGGGGTCGCCGGCCTGATCCAGAGCGGGGGCTTCGGCAGCCTCTCCAAGCGCTTCGGCACCGCGGCCGCGGGCCTGCTGGAGGCGGAAGTGGTCACGGCCGACGGCGCCGTGCGCATCGCCAATGCTGCCACCGAGCCGGAGCTGTTCTGGGGGCTCAAGGGAGGAGGCGGCGGGAGCCTGGGCGTGGTTACGCGGCTCACCCTCCGGACGCACGAGCTTCCGGAGTTCTTCGGAGGCGCCTTCGGCAGGGTGCGCGCGCACTCCGAGGCCGCCTTTCGCCGCCTGGTCGTGGAGACCGTCCGCTTCTATGGAAGGTCCTTGTTCAACCCGCATTGGGGCGAGCAGATGGCCTTCCGCAGGGACAACTCCCTGAATATCGCCATGGTCTTCCAAGGGCTCGATCAGCATCAGGCCGAGGAGGCCTGGAAGCCGCTCCTGGATTGGGTGGCCGCGTCTCCGCGGGACTACTCCTGGGAGCCGGCGCTGGGCATCACTGCGCTGCCCGCCCGGCACTTCTGGGACCCGGTCTTTCTCAAGAAAAACTATCCCCAGTTCGTCTTGTCGGACGAGCGTCCGGGGGCGCCGGCCACCAACGTGTTCTGGAGCGGGAACCTGGGCGAAGCGGGACAACTCCTGTACGCCTACCGGTCCGTGTGGTTGCCGCAAGGGCTTCTGGCTGCCGGCCAGCAGCAACGACTGGCCGACACTCTGTTCGCCGCCAGCCGCCACTGGAACGTCTCCTTGCACTTCAACAAAGGCCTGGCGGGCGCTCCACCCGAGGCACTGGCCCGCTCCCGCGACACCGCCACCAATCCCGCGGTGCTCGACGCCTTTGCCCTGGTGATCATCGCCAGCAATGGGCCGCCGGCGTTCCCCGGCATGCCTGAGGCGCATCTCGATGTCAGCGAAGGCCGCCGCAACGCCCAGGCGGTCGATGAGGCGATGAACCAGGTCCTGCGCCTGGTGCCGCGGCCGGGCTCGTATGTCTCGGAGAGCGATTTCCGGGAGCCGGATTGGCAGCGCTCGTTCTGGGGATCCAACTACCCCAGGCTGGCGGCGGCCAAGCGCAAATACGATCCCGAAGGACTCTTCTTCGTCCACCATGGCGTGGGCAGCGAAGCGTGGAGTGCGGACGGGTTCACGCGCTCCGCGAAGGGCTAGCGGAAAGCGCGGCGGCGGCAGGAGCCACATGGAGAGCATCTACACCGTCAAGGACGGCTACCTGGAGTTCAGCCCCGCGCTGTTCGAGCGCTGCATGCGCGAGTACCTGGAAGACCCCGGCCTGGAGGTGCGGGCAGCCGGCTACCTGGGCGAGGTGGGGGTGACCGCCACCACGCGGATGAAATACAGCGGCGAGCAGGACGCCCTGCGCGGCCTCTTCCACTACCGCATCGCCTACCGCTCGCAGGGGCGGGCGCGCACGGTCGAGTTGCTGGTGAAGTCCAAGACCCACTACCGCGAGCTGGTCGCCCGGCTGGCTGGGGTCCTGGTCAAGAGCGGGATCCAGCTCCCGGACGTGGCCGGGCTGCTGGCGCAGACCGAGCTCTGCAACACCCACATGAAGGAGATCAACGTCTTCCGCCTGCAGCGCTCCAACCCGGCCTTCACGCGGGTGCTCCCCGTGGTCTACGGCACCTATGTGGACGATGCCCGCGAACAGTATCTGGTGCTGGGGGAGTTCCTGTCTGGGGCCTACGTGATGAAGGACTACACCGACCTGGCGGGCTGGGACGAGCCGCGTATCCGGCGGATGGTGCACGACTTTTGCGGGATGCACGCCGCCTTCTACGGCGACTACGAGGCGCTGGTCGCGCAGGGCTGGCTGGGCAAGACCATGGACGCCGGGGTCATGCAGAAGCTCACCCCGCTATGGCGCGCCTACGCGGAGAAGCTGCGCTACTTCGTGGGACGGCTCTTCGACCAAGCCTATCTCGACCGGCATCTTGGCTGGATCGACGCCATCCCCGAGTGGTGGGGCCGCATCGACCGGATGAAGAAGACGCTGATCTTCAACGACGCGCAGATCCGCAACCTGGCGGTGCGCGATCCCGGCGGAGACCCGCGGCTGGTGTTGTTCGACTGGGAGTGCGCCAGCATCCAGCTCCCGCAGCGCGACCTGGTCGAGTTCCTGAGCTACGCGGTCAGCGCGCAGATCAGCGATGCTCAGATCGATGCCCTGATCGAGAGCGCCCGCCTGGAGCTGGCGGAGCGCAGCCACCAGAAGATCGACGCGCGCGCGTGGCTGGAGGGGTTCCGCGACTCCGTCTACGACCTGCATGTGAACCGCATGGCCTGCCAGCTCACGCTGCACATCACCCTGAACCGGCCCGACATCGAGCGCGTCTTCCGCGCCTCGCTGCGCATCCTGGAGCGCCTCGAGCAGGCGCTGGGAGGAAGCCGTGCGGCGAGCGCGTGAGCATGCCGGGGACGACCGCGCCGCGCTTGGTTCGCCGCGGGAGCGTATGGTATAAGGACAGCAGGCCCGCATCGCGGGCCGCCAGAACGCCAGCGAGCGACCGCCCACCTCCATGCCCCACCAACTCTGGTTCACGGCGATCCTGAACAAGCTCTTCGGGGGCGTGGTGACCTGGGTGCTGCTCGCCCTGGGCCTCCACCCGGAGTACCCGCAGGCGCCCATCCCCAACTTCGTGGCCATGCAGGTGCTGATCGCGCTCTTCCTGCTGGCGGTGTTCCTGGTGTTGCGCTCACGGCTTTCGGTGGAGAACCCCAGCTCCCTGCAGCACATCTTCGAGGGGCTGCGCGGCTTCGTGCAGAACCAGAGCCGGGAGATCATCGGGCATCACAGCGAGGGCTTCACTCCCTTCCTGCTCTGCCTGGGACTGTTCATCCTGGTCGGGAACCTGATGGGCATGATCCCCAGCCTGGAGTCGCCCACCGAGACCCCCAACGTGCCTCTGGGCCTGGCGGTCACCGCCTTCCTCTACTATCACGGGCAGGGGATCCGGCGGCTGGGCCCGCTGAAGTACGTGAAGACCTTCATGGGGCCGGTGCTGCTGCTGGCGCCGCTGATGCTGCCCATCGAGCTGATCAGCCACTGCGCCCGTATCCTCTCGCTCACCGTGCGCCTGTGGGCCAACATGTTCGCGGGAGAGCTGGTGGGCCTGGTCTTCTTCTCCATGATCCCCATCGGCATCCCGGTGATCTTCATGGGCCTGCACATCTTCGTTTCCTTCCTGCAGGCCTACATCTTCGTGCTGCTGACCACGGTGTACCTGCAGGGCGCGGTCTCCGAAGAGCACTGAGAAGCGGCGCCGGCGCGGAGCCGGATCAGTAGCGGCCGTAGCCGCCGCGGCCACCGCCGCGTCCACCGCGGCCTCCGCCGCGCGAGTCCCGCCCGCCGCCTCCGCCGCGCTCCACGCGCGGGCGCGCTTCGTTCACGTTGAGCGCCCGGCCGCGCAGCGTGCTGCCGTTGAGGCTGGCCATCGCCTTCTCCGCCTCGCCGTCGTTCGCCATCTCGACGAAGGCGAAGCCGCGGGGCTGGCCCGTGTCCCGGTCCCGCACCACCGTCACCTTGTCCACTTGGCCGTGCGCTTCGAAGGCGGCCCGCAACTCTTCCTCGCTGGTGTCGAAGGAGAGGTTTCCCACATAGATGTTTTTCATAGTTTCCTCAATCGTGGATTTTGACTGGTCGCGTGTTCTCGGGCGAGTAGAGGGCAGGTGAGAGACAACCTCAAGATGCCAGCGGCTGGCCGCAAAGGCACACTCCAACCCGACCACCATAGCACGTTCTGGCGACCTGGTCATCCCTTCCGGCGGTTCCCCGCACTCGTCATCGGCGTCACCACCCCTGTTCGGAAGCTGCCCCCCGGCCGCTCCGGGACGGGGATCCTCCCGCGTTATAATCCGCCAGCCATGGGGTGGTCGCGGAGGGAGAGGATCTTCCGGCGCATCTACCGCGAGAATGCCTGGGGAGGCAGCGAATCGCGGTCGGGGCCGGGCTCGAGCGAGGAGCGCACCCGCGGCCTGCGTCCGCGGCTGACGCAACTGGTGCGCGAGCTGGGAGTCCGCTCCCTGCTCGACATCCCCTGCGGCGATTTCCACTGGATGCGCCTGACCGAGCTGCCCGGGGTGGAGTACATCGGCGCCGACCTGCTCCGCGAGCTGGTGGAAGGGCTGGCCGCGCACGCCCGCGCGGGGCGCCGTTTCCTGCGTCTGGACCTGCTGCGCGACCCGCTGCCCAAGGTGGACCTAGTGCTGTGCCGCGACGCTCTGGTGCATTTCTCCTTTGCCGACAGCGCGCGGGCGCTGCGGCGACTGCGGCAAAGCGGCTCCACCTACCTGCTGACCACCACCTTTCCCGCGCAGGCCGGCAACCGCGACATCGTCACCGGAGACTGGCGCCCGCTCAACCTGGCGCTGCCGCCGTTCCGCTTCCCCGCCGCGCTGCAGCTTCTCCCGGACCCACCCGGCGCCGGCAGCGCCTACGCCGACAAGTCGCTGGGGCTGTATCGCCTGGCCGACCTGCCCGGGCTGGACGGCAAGTGATGGGGAAGAGTGGGGAAGAACGGCGCGCCCGGAGAGATTCGAACTTGAGCCGTTTTGCGGGCGTGAGGGAGGCGAGGCGGAGCCGAGCGGGAGCCCGCAGGCGAAGTCCCGAGCGTAGCGAGGGATCTGGGGAAGAATGGCGCGCCCGGAGAGATTCGAACTTGAGCCGTCTTGCGGGCGTGAGGGAGGCGAGGCGGAGCCGAGCCGAGCGGGAGCCCGCAGGCGAAATCCCGAGCGTAGCGAGGGATCTGGGGAAGA
>DASPRL010000348.1 GCA_035624475.1 Terriglobales bacterium | reverse complement strand
GGCCAGGATGTCGCGCGCCCGTCCGTAGGACTCGTCCACCAGCCGCCGCACTTCCTGGTCGATCTTGATGGCGGTCTCCTCGCTGTAGTCGCGGTGCTGCGCGATCTCCCGCCCCAGGAAGATCTGCTCCTCCTTCTTGCCGAAGGTGAGCGGACCGAGCTGGCTCATGCCGAACTCGCACACCATCTTGCGCGCCAGCTCGGTGGCCTGTTCGATGTCGTTGCCCGCGCCCGTGGTCATGGTGTTGAGGAACAGTTCCTCGGCCAAGCGCCCGCCCATCATGATGGCCAGCCGCGTCTCCAGGTACTCGCGGGTGTAGGTGTGCTTGTCGTCCAGCGGCAACTGCATGGTGACGCCCAGCGCCATGCCGCGCGGGATGATGGTCACCTTGTGCAGCGGGTCGGAGTGCGGCAGCAAAGTCGCCACCAGCGCGTGCCCCGCCTCGTGGTAGGCGGTGACCTTCTTCTCCTCGTCGGAGAGGATCATGCTCTTGCGCTCCGCCCCCATCAGCACCTTGTCCTTGGAGACCTCGAAATCGTACATGGCCACCGACTTGCGGTTCTGGCGGGCGGCGTTGAGCGCGGCCTCGTTCACCATGTTGGCCAGGTCGGCGCCGGAGAAGCCGGGCGTGCCCCGCGCCAGGATGGAGAGATCCACGTCGTCGTTGAGCGGGATCTTGCGAGTGTGCACGCGCAGGATCTCCTCGCGCCCGCGCACGTCGGGACGCGGCACCACCACCCGGCGGTCGAAGCGCCCGGGACGCAGCAGCGCCGGGTCGAGCACGTCGGGGCGGTTGGTGGCGGCGATCAGGATCACGCCTTCGTTCGATTCGAAGCCGTCCATCTCCACCAGCAACTGGTTCAAGGTCTGCTCGCGCTCGTCGTGGCCGCCGCCCAGGCCGGCGCCGCGGTGGCGCCCCACCGCATCGATCTCGTCGATGAAGATGATGCAAGGGGCGTTCTTCTTGCCCTGCTCGAACAGGTCGCGCACCCGGCTGGCGCCCACCCCCACGAACATCTCCACGAAGTCGGAGCCGGAGATGGAGAAGAAGGGCACGTTGGCCTCCCCCGCCACCGCCCGCGCCAGCAGCGTCTTGCCGGTTCCCGGGGGGCCGACCAGCAGCACCCCCTTGGGGATGCGCCCGCCCAGCTTCTGGAATTTCTGCGCCTCGCGCAGGAACTCGATGATCTCCTTCAGCTCTTCCTTGGCCTCGTCCACGCCGGCCACGTCCTTGAAGGTGACCTTCTTCTGCTGCATGGAGAGCAGGCGCGCCCGGCTCTTGCCGAAGCTCAGCGCCTTGTTTCCCCCGGTCTGCATCTGCCGGATCATGAAGAACCACAGCAGCCCGATCAGCACCAGGGGGATGATGTAGGAGAGCAGGGTGGGCCAGCCGGTGCCGGAGGTGTCGCGCACGGTCACCATCACGCCCTTGTCCTGCATCACCTTGTACATGTCGGGGTAGTTGGCCGGGACGATGGTGTGGAAGCTCGTGGTCTTGTCGCTGCGGAAGTTGCCCTTGACCTCGGCGCCGTTGACCTCCACCTTCTCCACGTTGCCCTGGTTCACCGCGGTCATGAACTCGGAGAAGCTGACCTCCCGCACCTTGGGGGCGTTGCCGCCGGCCTTGACCACCTGCCACAGCAGCACGCCGGACAGCACGATCACCAGCCAGAAAATCACCGTCTTAACCGTCGAATTCACTCCTGCTCCTTGACCCTTGCGCGCCCTGGGAGGGTGCGCCTACCTAAGATTAGACGCCGCCGGCGCCCGTTCGATTCCCTCTTGCCACCCCAATTGTAACCCGTCGCGGGGAAGAAAAGTCTCGCCGCGACGCGGCCGCCCTAGTTCTGAGAATCGGGGCCGGGAGCCGCGCCGGTCCCGGGAGCGGCCGCTACGTAGGGAAGATTGCGGCCGAAGGTGGGAGAGCCCAGCCCGTAGCCCACGACGTAGAGCTCGTCGATCAGGAACCCGAAGTAATCGGGCTGCAGCGAGACCCGGCGCGCCGGTTGCTTGTCCAGGAAGGTGGCCAGCTTCACCGTGGCGGCGCCCCGCCCCGTCAGGTTGCGCATCAGGAACTCGCTGGTCACCCCCGACTGCACCAAGGCTTCGACCAGCAGCACGTGCTGGCCCTCCACCCCGATCTCCGGGCTGAAGAAGATCTCGGTGGTGGGGGTCCCGCCCTGCATCTTCTCGCTGAACTCCGGCTTCATGAACTGGCAGACCACGGGGATGTCGAGGGCGCGCACCAGGTCGGCCATGAACACGAACCCGTTCTCCAGCACGCACACCGCGTACAGGGTCTTGTCCTTGTAGTCCTTGGCGATCTGGCGGGCCAGCTCGTGCACGCGCTTCTGGATCTGCTCCGCGGTGATGAGCACCTTCAGGTTCTTGGGAACGCCGTCCTGTTCGCTCACGCCTTCGCCTCGGTCAGGAAGATTTGCCCTCGCGGTGGCCGGCCCCCGCCGCGACTTCTTCGATCACCACCGCCTGCCTCGCGGA
>DASPRL010000347.1 GCA_035624475.1 Terriglobales bacterium | reverse complement strand
GTCAGCGGCCTCGGCCTCTCCTGGAACCCGCTCACCATCGCTGTGGCGGTGGTGCTGGGCGGCCTGGCCCTGCTGGCCCTGCTGTGGCTGATCGCCATGATCAACGTACCCGCCGCCGTCTTCTTCGAAGCCTACCCCGTGCTCTTCCTGTCCGCACGCTATCCCAGGCTCGATGCCCTGCTGCATCCCGCGCCCCCGCCGGCGCCGCCCGCGCCGCCCGCCCCGGCGCCCGCGCCCGCGTGAGGCCTACTCCCGCCCCCGTGTCTTGATCCAGATAGGCGTGCCGGTGAAGCCGAAGGCGCGCCGGAGCTGGTTCTCCAGGAAGCGCTCGAAAGAGAAGTGCAGCTTGACCGCGCGGTCGGTGAAGAGGACAAACGTCGGCGGGGCCACCGCCGCCTGTGTCATGTAGTAGATCTTCACCCGCTTGGACATGGGCACCGAGGCGCGCTGGAAGTCCACCGTCTTGAGGAAGCGGTTGATCTCGCCGGTGGGGACGCGCTTGCGCCGCGCTTCCGCCACCTGCTCCACCAGCGCGAAGAGCTTGTCGGTGCCCTTGCCCGCGGCGGCGGAGACGAAAAGCACGGGCGCATAGGCCAGGAACTTCAGCCCGTCGCGCACCTGGCGCTCATAAAGACTGCGGGCGGCGGGACGCTGGCGATAGGCGGCGGGGCGCGCCGGGTCGTCCGAGGCCGGCGGGCCCACCAGGTCCCACTTGTTGACCACCACGATCACCGAGCGCCCGCTCTCGTGGGCGTAGCCGGCGATGTTGGCATCGAGCGCGGTCACGCCCTCGACCGCGTCCACCACCAGCAGGGCCACGTCGGCGGCCTCCAGGTGCTTGCGCGCCATCACCACCGAGAGCTTCTCCGCCATCAACCTGGTCTTGCCCTTGCGGCGGATGCCGGCGGTGTCGATGAAGCGGAAGCGGTTGCCGCCGCGCTCCACCAGTTCGTCCACCGCGTCGCGGGTGGTGCCAGGGATGGGCGAGACGATAGCGCGCTCGCTCGCCGTCAGCCGGTTCAGCAGCGTGGATTTGCCGACGTTCGGCCGCCCGATGATGGCCACCTTGACCTCGGCCGCAGGCTGCCCCTCCGGGACGGCTTCTTCTTCCTCTTCCCCTTCGTGTTCCTTCGTGTCCTTCGTGGTTATCTTTTCGCAGATGGCCTCGAGCAGTTCCTCCACGCCCAGACCGTGTTCAGCCGAGACCGGGAAGAGTTCCTGGATGCCCAGCCGGCGGAACTCCTCCGCGTAGGGCGCCAGCTTGGGAACATCGATCTTGTTGACCGCCAGGTAGAGCGGCTTGCCAGTGCGCAGCAGCAGCCGCGCCAGCTCCAGGTCGGGCGCGGCCAGCTCGGTGCGCCCGTCCACCACCATGATGACCGCGTCAGCTTCCGCGAGAGCCACCTTCGCCTGGCGGAAGATCTCCGCCGGGATGAGTTCCTTCTCGTCGGGGAGGATGCCGCCGGTATCGATGACGCGCAGGCGCCGCCCCAGCCACTCGCCCGTGCCGTAGAGGCGATCGCGGGTGATGCCGGGCTCGTCGCCCACGATGGCGCGCCGCCGCCCCACCAGCCGGTTGAAGAGCGTGCTCTTGCCCACGTTGGGCCGCCCCACGATGGCCAGGGTGAGGGCGCTTCGAGTTGTGCCTGAAGCCGGCATCGTCCGTTATTCACATTCCGAGCGCGCAGCGCGAGGAAGCCCTATCACCACCATACTCCCTCGTGAGAATAGGGCTCCCTCGCTTCGCTCGGGATGTAGAAAGAGAAAGCTCGTATTATAAAGAGCGCGATGCCTTCCCACGAACCCACCACCGCCGCCCCCGGCTCGCTCTACAGCTTTTTCGCGCCCGGGGGCGTGCTCTCGAAGACGCATCCCGCCTACGAGTTCCGCCGCGGCCAACTGCAGATGGCCGAGGCGGTGGAACAAGCGCTCAAGGAGAAGCGGCACCTGGTGGTCGAGGCCGGAACCGGCACCGGCAAGACCCTGGCCTACCTGCTGCCCGTCCTCCGCTCCGGCCAGCGCGTCATCCTCTCCACCGGCACGAAAACGCTGCAAGAGCAGCTCTTCTACAAGGACATCCCCTTCCTGGAGCGCGCGCTCTTTCCCGGCGGCAGCGGCCATCTGAAGGTCTGCTACATGAAGGGGCGCAACAACTATCTCTGCCGGCAGAAGCTCTACGACCTGCGCGAGCAGCCGGTGCTCAGCGGCCTGGAAGAGATCGACCAGTTCCGGCTGATCGCGGAGTGGGAGCAGCAGACGCCCACCGGCGACCGCGCCGAATTGGCCTCCATCCCCGACAACAGCCTGCTCTGGCCCAAGCTGGACGCGCGCGCCGAGGCCTGCACCGGGCAGAAGTGCCCGCAGTTCGACCGCTGCTTCATCACCGAGATGCACCGCCGCGCGGCGGAGAGCGACCTCATCATCGTCAACCACCACCTCTTCTTCGCCGACCTGGCCATCAAGCAGGCCTCCGAGGGCGCGCCCGACGCCGGCATCCTGCCTGAAGCCGCCGCCGTCATCTTCGACGAGGCCCATGAGCTGGAAGACGTGGCCTCCAGCTACTTCGGGGTCTCGCTCAGCAGCCTGCGCTTCGACGACCTGGCCCGCGACGTGGACAACACCCTGCGCGCCAAGAAGCTCTCCGGCCCGCGGGCGATGCAGGCCGCGGCTAACCTGCGCGAGCGCGCGGCGTTCTTCTTTTCCCTCCTGCCCGCGGGCGAAGGCCGCTTCGCCTTCGACACCCGCCGCGAGTTCCTGGAGGAAAACGGCGAAGAGTACCTGGGCCTGAACAACGCCATCACCCGGCTCTCCACCGAGCTGCGTGCCCTGCCGGAAAAGCCCGAGGAAGTCTTCAACCTCATGCGCCGCTGCGAGGAGCTGGGGGCGCATCTTCACTTCCTCATGGAAGAGAACCCGCGCAACACCGTCTTCTGGATCGAGCGGCGGGGGCGCGGAGGCGAGACAAGGCGCGGCCGCGGCGCCGCCGCCCACGTCTTCCTGCAGGCCACGCCCATCGAGGTCTCCGGCATCCTGCGGCAGACCCTCTTTGAGCCGCTGCAGACGGCGGTGCTAACCTCGGCCACGCTGGCCGTGGGTGGCGGCTTCGACTACATCCGCCGGCGCCTGGGCCTCGACCACGCCCGCGAACTGGTCGTGCCCTCGCACTTCGATTACGAGAAGCAGGCGATGCTCTACGTCCCGCCCAGCCTTCCCGACCCGCGCACCCCGCAGTTCGGTGCGCGCGCAGCCGAGTGCGTCCGCCGCCTGCTCGAGATCACTCGCGGCCGCGCCTTCTGCCTGTTCACCAGCTACGCCCAGATGCGCGACGTCTTCCAGCGCCTGGAAACCGAGCTGGAGTATCCCATGCTTCTGCAGGGCACCGCCCCCAAGAACGCCCTGCTGGAGGAGTTCCGCCAGACCCCAAACGCCGTGCTCTTCGCCACCGCCTCGTTCTGGCAGGGCGTGGACGTGCAGGGCGAGCAGTTGAGCTGCGTGATCATCGACCGCCTGCCCTTCGCCGTCCCCAACGATCCGGTGGTGGCGGCGCGGGTGAAGGCCATCGACGAGGAGGGCGGCAACGCCTTCTACGACTACCAGGTGCCGGCCGCGGTCATCACTCTGAAGCAGGGCTTCGGGCGGCTGATCCGCTCGCTCGAGGACCGCGGCCTGCTGGCCCTGCTCGACAACCGCATCCTCAAGAAGCAGTACGGCCGCGTCTTTCTCGACAGCCTGCCTCCCTACCGCCGCACCGCCGACCTGGCCGAGGTGGAAGCGTTCTTCGGCGCCCGCTGAAAGCGGGCCCTTCCCCCGCTCCGCGAGAAGTCTTTGCCACAGGGCATGCTTGCCAGGCCGCCTCCATCAAACCCCGGAGAGGGAGGGCACTACCGTCCGAGAAAGAGCGGTGCGACGACGTGCAGGACGAGATCGGCGGCGAAGTGAGAGAGCATCGCGGATTCCAGTCCGCGCTTCCAGTACAAGAACCCGAAGATGACGCCCGGAATGCCGTTCAGGAGGACCGCACGCAGAACGACGACCTTGGTCAGCGGCATCAACATCGCCGTGGCCGGCAGGTGGCCAAGACCGAACAGCACCGCCGCGAGAAGGTTGGCGGCCCAGAAGGCCGCGCTGGCCGGCCGCGAAGGAGCGTCGCGGAAGATCTTGCCGAAGATGAACACGAGCAGCGTCATGATGCCGTAGCGCAGGAGGATCTCTTCGTCAATCCCACCGTAGAAGCTCGCCAGGAAAGCCTTCCAGGCCGCGGGAGAGGCCGCTTCCGGGCCGGCGATGTGCGGCAGATGCGTCGCGAAGATCCTGGTGTCGAGGATGACGACCAAGACCGCCGCCATGACTCCCCAGAGCGTGGAGAGGGGCAGGGTTGCGCGCAGCCTCGGGGCCGCCGGCTGGCCGCTCGTCCACGCGCTCAGCAGCGGTGCACCGAGCCCGACTTTGGGCGCCAGCAACATACCCAGGGCTATGAACCCGCCGATCAGGATCGCGTTCTGCACGATCTGGATCGGCACCAGCGCAGCCAGGGGAATGGGCAGAGGATGCTGCTTGAGCAGCGGCCCCTGCATCTCCAGGGCGTAGGGGAACAAGGCCACAACAGCGAGTACGCCGGCGATCTCAAGGGTCCAGAAGAGCCGCCAATTCCACCGTCGTTGCGGAACCGTCGGCGGTAGCGCTGTTGTGTTCATCGGTTCACCTTGGGTCGGCCGGCTCGATCGTGCCCGGGGCTCGGCCACGACTGCGAGCACGACCGCTTGCGATGTTGCAAGCGCAGGGATGCCTGGGACCATTGGACTTCGTCCGACATAAAGATCCAAGCAGGAGTTCATAAAGAGTTCATAGCGGCCACTCTGGGGTGGAGAGCAGGAGAGGCGTGGTACCGCGGCGCCACCGACCTGGCCGAGGTGGAAGAGTTCTTCGGCGCCCGCTGAAATCGCGGCTTTACCCCCTCCGCGCTACAATGGTGGGTCAGAGAGCCGTCGTTGGGCGCTCCCGGCTAAGGGCTAACGGCTAAGAGCTTCTTATGTTCGAGATCACCGTCGAAGACACGTTCGCCGCGGGCCACTACCTGCGTGACTACAAGGGCAAGTGCGAGAAGCCCCACGGCCACAACTACAAGGTGCGGGTCACCATGCACGGCCGCGAGCTCGACCGCGCTGGCCTGCTGGTGGACTTCAAGGACCTGCGCGAGGTCATGCGCGGCGTCATCGAGCGCCTCGACCACCAGATGATCAACGAGCTCGCGCCCTTCACTACCGTGAACCCCTCGGCGGAGAACCTGGCCAAGTATTTTTACGAAGAGACCAACGCGAACCTGATCCGGGCCACCAACGGCCGCGTCAAGGTGAAAGACGTCACCATCTGGGAGACGGACACCACCACGGCGACGTATTTCGAATGATTGAGTGATTGGGTAATCGGGTAATCGACTAATTGGCTCGGACGCCACACCCTCGGCGAAATTACCCGATTACTCAATTACCCAATTACTCAATCTCCCGATGCAAGTGACCGAGATCTTCCGCAGCATCCAGGGCGAGTCCAGCTACGCCGGGCTGCCCTGCCTCTTCGTTCGCCTCACCGCCTGCAACCTGCGCTGCTCCTGGTGCGACAGCGAGTACACCTTCACCGGCGGCCGCAAGATGTCGCTGGACGAGGTGGAGGCGGAGCTGGCGCGCCTGGGCCCGGCCCAGCTGGTCGAGATCACCGGCGGCGAGCCCATGCTGCAGGAGCAGGAAGCCCTGGAACTGATGCGCCGCCTGCTCGCCCGCGGCCACACCGTGCTGCTCGAGACCTCGGGCGAGCGCCCCCTGGCCGCCGTCCCCAAAGAGGTGATCAAGATCGTGGACGTGAAGTGCCCGCACTCGGGCGCCGCCGACACCTTCCGCATGGAGAACCTGCAGGCGGTCGGCGCGCGCGACGAAATCAAGTTCGTGCTCAGCGACCGCGCCGACTACGAGTTCGCCCGCGACTTCACCCGCCAGCACAAGCTGCCCGAGCGCGTGCACTCGGTGATCTTCTCCCCCGCCTTCCGCAAGGATGCCAGCGGCGCGCGCGACGCCCGCCACTGCCTGCTCGATCCCCGGGAATTGGCGGAGTGGATCCTGGCCGACGCCCTGCCCGTCCGCCTCGGCCTGCAAGTGCACAAGTTCATCTGGGATCCGGCGAAGAAGGGGGTGTGACCATTTGTTCATTTCTTGATTTATCGATTTATTGATTTCCAGAGGCCGCCCCTAAGCCCCTGATAAGAAAGGGAAATCGATAAATCAAGAAATGGGAAAATCAACAAGTCTCGCGGGGCAGCGCAGCGCCCCGCGGCGTCATCCTACCTAAGTGAGGGGTCCATGCCCGCGCAAGAAAAGCCGCGCGCCGTCGTTCTCTTAAGCGGAGGGATGGACTCCTGCGTGTGCGCCGCGCTGGCAGCCCGCGATTACCGCCCCGCCGCCCTGCACGTCAGCTACGGGCAGCGTACGGAGGAGCGCGAGCGCCGCGCCTTCCTGGCCATCTGCGACCGCCTGGGCATCGGCGAGCGCCTGCTGCTGCGCAACGAGGCCCTGCGCGCCGTGGGCGGCTCTGCCCTGACCGACGAGAAGATCGCCGTCCCCGAGGCGGGGGAAAAGACGGGCGCCGGCGCCATCCCCGTCACCTACGTGCCCTTCCGCAACGCCCATTTCCTGGCGGCGGCGGTGAGCTGGGCCGAGGTGCTGGGGGCGGAGAAGGTGGTGATCGGCGCGGTCGAGCCCGACAGCTCCGGCTATCCCGACTGCCGTCCCGCCTACTACCGCGCCTTCCAGGAGGTGGTGCGGGCGGGCACCCGCGAGGGCCGCATCGAGGTCCTGACCCCGCTCATCGCCCTGCGCAAAGCCGAGATCGTGCGCCTGGGCCTTGAATTGGGCGCTCCCTTCGATTTAACGTGGTCTTGCTACAGTCGCGAGGACCGCGCCTGTGGCGTATGCGAGAGTTGCGTGCTCCGCCGCCGCGCCTTCCAGGACGCCGGCGCCCGCGACCCCATACCCTACGAATCCGCTGCAGTCGTGCAGTGAGCGGTTGAGGAAGAAGTTCGGAGGCTGGCAATGAAACGCAAGTCGATCATGGCGATCCTGGCGGTGTTGGCGTTGGCCCTGGCGGCGCTGCCCCTGTGGTCGCAACTCGGGGTGACGAACATCGTGCAAGGCAAGGTCACAGGCACCGACGGCAAGCCCGTGGTGGGAGCCGTGGTGAAATTCACCAGCAAGGATGTCAAGCTGCCCAATGGTGACGTCGTGCAGGGTGACGGCCTCACCCATACCGGCAAGACGGACAAGAAGGGTGAGTATACCTTGGCGAACATCCGCTCAGGCTACTACGACGCCGAGGTCGACCTGAACGGCGACGCCATCGACAAGGAGGCGAACATCCTGGTCACTGCCCAGTCCAGCTCGGCGGCCTGCTACGTCCAGAACGGCCTCTGCTACTTCAACATCGACCTCTCCAAGAGGCAGGGCACGGGCGCGATGACCGCGGAGGAGAAGAAGCGCCGCGAGGAGGTCGAGAAGGAGAACGCCAAGATCGGCGACCTCAACGCGCAGTTTCGGGCGGCGGAGGATGCGGAGAAAGCGGGCGACTTCGACAAGGCCATCTCCATCCTGCAGGCCACTGCCCAGGCCTCGCCCACCAGCGACGTCCCCTTCGCCAACCTGGCCCAGGCTTACTTGATGGCCAAGCGCTATCCC
>DASPRL010000346.1 GCA_035624475.1 Terriglobales bacterium | reverse complement strand
GCCGGCAACCTGCTGGGCGCGCAGCAGAGCGGCCACGTGGATGCCGTCGGCTTCGAGCTCTACACCACCATGCTGGAGCGCGCGGTGCGCGAGTTGAAGGGCGAGGCGGTGCCCGCCGAGGTCGCCGCCCAGCTCAACCTGGGACTCAACATCCGCATCCCCGCAGGCTACATCGCCGAGGAGAACCAGCGGCTGCGCATGTACAAGCGCGTGGCCGGGGTGGAGACCGAGGCCGCGCTCCAGGACGTGCGCGAGGAATTGCAGGACCGCTACGGCCCGCCGCCCGCGCCGGTGCGCAACCTGCTCGACTATGCCGTGCTCAAGCTGCTGTGCGAGCGCGTGGGCGTGGCCGCCATCGAGCGCAAGCGCGAGCAGGTGAGCATCCGCTTCACCGAGAGCGCGCAGGTGGAGCCGGCGCGCCTGGCCGCCTTCGTGGCCGCGGAGAAGGGCGCACAGTTCTCCCCCGGCGGCGTGCTCAAGTTCACCCAGCGCACCGCGCCCGCGGAGGAGGTTCTGGCTCGGTTGCGTGGGCTGCTGGAGAACCTGGCCGGCGAGGCAGCGACGGTAAGCAATTAGCGCTTAGCAATTAGCATTTAGCCCTTGAAGTGTTTCGTGGAGGCCTAGTAAAACCTTGAGGGGCTAAATGCTAAGTGCTAATTGCTAGGTGCTTTGGCCAGGAGCTAGAAACCAGCAGCGAGTGGCTATGAAGCAACGAGTCCGCAAAGCCGTCTTTCCCGCCGCCGGGCTGGGCACGCGTTTCCTGCCCGCCACCAAGGCGCAGCCCAAGGAGATGCTGCCGCTGGTGGACAAGCCCATCATCCAGTACGGCGTGGAAGAGGCCATGGCGGCGGGCTGCGACCAGATCATCCTGGTGACCGGGCGCGGCAAACGCGCCATCGAAGACCACTTCGACGTCAGCTACGAGCTGGAGAAGCTGCTGGAAGCGCGCGGCAAGCCCGACCTGCTGGCCAAGGTGCGCGAGGTCTCGGAGATGATCAGCGTCGCCTACGTGCGCCAGAAGGAGGCGCTGGGCCTGGGCCACGCCGTGCTCATGGCGCGCGAACTGGTGGGCGACGAGCCCTGCGCCGTCATCCTGGCCGACGACGTCATCGACGCGCCCGTGCCCTGCCTCCAGCAGATGCTCGAGGTCTTCGAGGAGACGCAGTCGTCGGTGATCGCCATCCAGACGGTGGAGGGCCCCGCCATCTCTTCCTACGGCGTGATCGACGCGCGGCCGGTGGACGGCAAGTTCGACGGGCGGCTCTTCGAGGTGAAGAACCTGGTGGAGAAACCGAAGTTCGAGCAGGCGCCCTCCAAGCTGGCGGTGATCGGGCGCTACATCCTGACCCCGCGCATCTTCGAGGAACTGGCGAACCTCACGCCGGGCGCGGGCGGAGAACTGCAGCTCACCGACGGGCTGCGCAAGCTGCTCGAGCACGAGAAGCTCTACGGCTTCGTCTTCGAAGGCAAACGCCACGACACCGGCGACAAGCTCGGCTTCCTCAAGGCCACCGTCGAGCTGGCCCTCAAGCGCCCGGACCTGGGCGACGATCTGCGCGCCTGGCTGAAGACCCTGAAACTCTAGGGCAGCGCTTCGGTGAAGATGAAGTCGTGCTGCCAGCCGGTCTTGTAGCCGTGCTGGCGCAGGACCAGGGCCAATTGCGCCCAGTGGCGCAGGCCGTGCAGGAAGACGTGGGCCAGCATCTTGCGGCGCGAGGCCACGACGCGGAAGGAGCCGCGCTCCAGGGTGAGCGCGGCGTCCAGGTCGGCCTCGCCGGCGCGCGCCAGGTAGCCCGCCAACTGCTCCTGGGCGGAGTCGCCGATGCGCCAGATCTCCTCCAGCGTGGTGTGCGGCAGCTCCCGGTAATTGCTCTTCTCCTGCCGGCCGCTGATGAACTCGGCGTAGAAGAGCTCGACGATGGCGATGTGCCAGAGCAGGCCGCGCACGCTGGCGGTGTCGGTGCCGGCCTCGCCGGCGGGCACTTCGAGCGCCGCCGCCGGCTGCTTTTCCAGCCACGCCCGCCACTTCCCGCGTTCTTCCTGCGTATAGCGCTGCAGTTCCTGGAACGAGATTCCGGTCATGAAGGATCCAATCGTCGATCGTCAATCACTCAATCGCCAATTTCTACAGCGTCATCTTGAGCTTCTTGGATTTCTCCTCCACGCTGTGCGCCAGCTTCTCCTTGTGCGCGGTCAGTTTCTTGGCCAGCGCGGGATCGGAGAGGGCGAGCATCTGCGCCGCCAGGATGCCTGCGTTGGCTGCGCCCGCCTTGCCGATGGCCACCGTGGCCACCGGGATGCCCGCGGGCATCTGCACCGTCGAGAGCAGCGAGTCCAACCCGTCGAGCACGCTGGGAATGGGCACGCCGATCACCGGCAGGGTGGTATGGGCAGCGATGACGCCCGCCAGGTGGGCCGCGCCGCCCGCCCCCGCGATGATCACCTTGAGGCCGCGGCCGGCGGCCTCCTGCGCGTACTCGCTGGTGCGCCGCGGCGAGCGGTGTGCCGAGGTCACGTCGATCTCGTAGGGGATGCCGAACTCCTCCAGCGACTTGGCCGCGTCGCGCATGATCTCCAGATCGGAATCACTGCCCATCACAATCGAAACCAGAGGTTTGCTCATCTTTCCCTCTAAACCGCTCCCTGTAAACTGTCATCCTGAGGCGAGGATCTCGCTTCGCGAAGCGAAGCAAAACCGCAGTCGAAGGATCCCTATACTGGACTGACTCGCGACCCAGGACTCGGGACTACTTGTTCAGCGCTCTCCCCGCAATATCCCTCCGATAATGCGCCTCCTCAAAATTAATCTTCCCGCACGCCTCATACGCCCGCCCGACTGCCGTCTCCAGATCGCGCGCCCGCGCCGTCACTCCCAGCACGCGCCCGCCGGACGTGTAATAAGCCCCGTCGCGCTTCGACGTCCCTGCATGAAACACCTTCACG
>DASPRL010000345.1 GCA_035624475.1 Terriglobales bacterium | reverse complement strand
CCATTCTTCATTTTGCATTCTTCCCGTCCACCTTCAGTGGAATGTCGTACTGCGCGTGGCAGTCGACGGCCGGGTCGTAGCTCTGGGTCACCTTCTGGTCCTGGTAGCGGATGTCGAAGACCATGGGTTTCTTGATCTGCTCGGGCAACTTGACGAAGCGAGCTCTGCCAGCGGCGGTAGTGCCCACCTCCAATTCCAGCTTGCGCTTGCTCCAGAAGCCGTAGCGGATCAGGGTGTGGATCTTGGCGTCGTAGAGCCCATTGCCGGCGAGGTCGGTGACGTGGAAGTCGACGCTGCAGGAGCCCAGGTCGGCCGAGATCTCGGTGGGAGGCTGGGGCGGCGGTGCCTGTGCGAAGGTGAGGGCGGAAGCGAGCAGAAGAAGCAATCCCAGATTTCGCATCCCTCTATGCTAGCGCAAACCGATTTCAGATTTCAGATTTGAGATTGCAGATTGAGTGTCGCATTACGACCCATTCTTGAATCTTCAATCTACAATCTGAAATCTGCAATCCCCTAGGCCCATCTCCGGAAGAACAGCGCCTGCCGGGCGATGGGCTCGGTCTTGGCGGCCAGCGCCGCCATCTGGCTCTCGTTCAGAGGCGTGAAGGCGCGCGCCAGCGCCACGTTCTCCTCGAGCTGCGCTACGGTGTCGCAGCCGATGATGACGGTCGAGACCGGCAGGGAGAGCACGTAGTAGAGCGCCTCGCCCATGGCCAGCGTCCCCGGCTTCATTCCTTCGGGGAACTTGTAGGGGGTGGTGGCGGTGGCGGGCGAGGCCAGGATGCGCCCGCGCGCCGGGATCTTCATGCCCACGATGCCCATGCCCCGCTCCACCGCCAGCGGCAGCAGCTTCTCGCGGAAGCTGAGGTGGTGAGGATCGGCGGCGTTCACCGCCATCAGGATGTTGTCGAAGGGGAAGCGGCGGATGGCCTCCATCAGCACCTCGGGGTCGGTGTGCCCGGTGATGCCCAGGAAGCGCACTTGCTTCTGCTCGCGGGCCTGCTGCATGGCTTCGATGGCGCCACCCTTGGCGAAGATGCGCTCGATGTCGTCCATGCTGTCCAGGTGGTGGAGCTGCCACAGGTCCACGTGGTCGGTCTGCAGCAGGCTGAGGGACTGATCGAGCAGGCGCAGCGAGCCGTCGCGGCTGCGGTCGTGGGTCTTGGTGGCGAGGAAGGTCTCCTGGCGGCGGCGCTTCATGACCTGGCCGATGTAGCCCTGGCTGACGCCGCGGCCGTACATGGCGGCGGTGTCGAGGTAGTTCACGCCCAGGTCGAGCGCGCGCTCCACGATGGCCACGGCCACCTCTTGGTTGTTGGGCTGCTCGATGGCGGCCTGCCCGCCCAGGCTGAAGAGGCCCACGCGGTAGCCGGTCTTGCCCAGGTTGCGGGTGGGCAGCGAGGCCGGGGTGGCGGGATTGAAGGGCAGCGGCGGAGCGGCCAATGCGCCGCTGGGCAGCGCGGCCCCGGCCAGCAGCGCGGCGGTGGCGCTGCCGCCCATCTTCAGGAAGTCACGACGGTCCAGGCCCGGCTTCTTGTCGTCGCCCATGGGAGCCTCCCGCGGCCCGCGCCGGGCGGGCCACTGCCGAAGAGTATGCTCCCGGGTGCGGGAGCGTGCCAGCCCATTCATCACATCGCTGGGTGACTTGGGAGCGAGGCTACTGGGCGGCCCGGGCGGTGGGCTCGATGGCGTCCTGGACGGCCTTCAGGTCGGTGAGGATCTCGTCCACGTCCAGGCCCTTGGTGGTCACCTCCACCCGCTCGAAGAGGTCGCCGTCCTCGTCGATGCCCACCTTCACCCGCTCCAGGTCGTGGTTCAGGCGCAACAGCCCGGTGAGCATCTCCGGCGTGGGGCTGAGAGCGTCCTTCTTCTTGATGACCACGCCCATCACCAGGATGTCGGGCGTGGCCGTCATCAGGATCTGGCAATCGGCCACCAGCTTGGAGTCGCAGGTGGCGAACCAGAAGCGGTCCTGCACCTTGCGGTACTTCAGCCCCGAGCGCCCCAGGGCCTGGTCCATCAGGGCCTGCAGCTCAGGACTGGGCGCGGCAGGCTGCGCCTGGGGAGGCCCGGCCACGGCCGCGGGGCCGCCCAGCGTCACTAACAGCAGGAGAATGGAAAGAGTTCGCGTCGCGGGAAGGATGCGCATGATCGCTCCTCGGTGAGAACGAGCCAGTATCTCACAAGGACAGACGTCAGACCTCTGACCTCAGACGTCAGCAGGAAGGGCCGTCGCCTCGCCTGCCCTGCTAGAATGACGGCGGAATCCCCATGCTGAGCGGCTCCGAGATCCGCGAGATGTTCCTGCGCTACTTCGCCGAGCGCGGGCACCAGCGCGTGCATTCCTCCTCGCTGGTGCCGGTGAACGATCCCACGCTGCTGTTCACCAACGCCGGCATGAACCAGTTCAAGGACGTCTTCCTGGGGCTGGAGAAGCGCAGCTACGCGCGCGCCTGCTCCTCGCAGAAGTGCGTGCGCGCCGGAGGCAAGCACAACGACCTGGAGAACGTGGGCTTCACGAACCGACACCACACCTTTTTCGAGATGCTGGGCAACTTCTCGTTCGGCGACTACTTCAAGCGCGAGGCCATCGCCTTCGCCTGGGAACTGGTCACCTCCAAAGACTGGTACGGCATCCCCAAGGAGAAGCTCTTCGCCACTATCTTCCAGGGCGAGGCGGGCGTGCCGCGCGACCAGGAGGCCTACGGCTTCTGGATCGAGCAGGGCGTGGCGAAGGACCGCATCTTCGAGTTCGGCCTGAAGGACAACTTCTGGCAGATGGGCGACACCGGGCCCTGCGGGCCCTGCTCGGAGCTGCACTACGACATGGGCCCCGCGGCCTCGGACCAGGGGCACACCGACTGCCAGTTCGGCTGCGAGTGCGGCCGCTACATCGAGATCTGGAACCTGGTCTTCATGCAGTACAACCGGACAGCGTCGCAGACGATAGATGTCAAGACCGGCCAGACGACCTATTCGAACTTCGAACTTGAGCCTCTCCCCAAGCCCTGCGTGGATACGGGCGCCGGGCTGGAGCGATTGGCCGCCGTGCTGCAAGATAAAGTCTCGAACTACGACACCGACTTCTTCGTCCCCTTGATGAAGCGGGCGGCGGAATTGACCGGGGTGTCGCTGGAAAAGGAGTTGCAGAAGGAGTCGGGGAGCCGGGGCGCGGCCTCGCTGCGAGTGATCGCCGACCACGCCCGCGCGACGACCTTCCTCGTGTCCGACGGCGTGGTGCCCTCGAACGAGGGCCGCGGGTACGTGCTCAGGAAGATCATGCGCCGCGCCATCCGCCACGGGCGGCTGCTGGGACAGGAGAAGCCCTTCCTCGCCGAGATGGTCTTCGCCGTCCGCGACCTGATGAAGGATGCCTACCCCGAGCTGGCAGACTCGGCCGAGCGCGTGGCGGCGGTCGTGCGCAGCGAAGAGAAGCGCTTCGCCCACACGGTGAACGTCGGACTGGCCGAACTGGAAGAGGCCATCGAGGAAGGCTGGCGCGCGGCCATCGAGCGCGCCGCGGGCAAGTTCGCGAAAGAACGAGGCGTCGACAATGAGCAGGTCCTGAGGATCCAGGACGTGGTGGTGAACCGTTGGCAGGACCTGCTGCCCACGGCCTCGGAGGAAGCGCGGCGCCAGGCCGCGCGCGAGATCGTGGGCAAGGAGCTGGCCGCCGATTTGCTGCCGGTCCTCCCCACCACCTATCGCTTCAGCGGGCAGGATGCCTTCCATCTTTACGAGACCTTCGGGCTGCCGCTCGACTTCATCCAGGACGCGGTGCGCGACGCCGGCCTCAACTTCGACCAGGCGGGCTTC
>DASPRL010000344.1 GCA_035624475.1 Terriglobales bacterium | reverse complement strand
GCGATGCAGCCGCCCAGCAGCGCCACCCGCCCGCGGCCTTCGCCCACCGCAGGGAAGACCTTGCCGAACTCCTCGAAGAAGAACTTTTCGTCGATGCGCGGCGCCAGGGCCGCGACCTCCTGCAGCCCGAAGAGGCGCAGCAGGCCGCTGGCGCGCACCAGCCTTTCGAGACCGGAGCGCTGGTAGAAGCGCAGCAGCCGGGCCAGGCGCTGAAGCTTGCCGAGATCGCGTAGCACGCGCGCGTAGAACCACTCGCGCAGGCGGCGCGCCAGCCACGGCCGCTGGTATTGCTGCTCGATCTGCGCCCGCGCCCGCTCCACGATGCGGCCGTAGTGGACCCCCGAGGGGCAGGCGGTCTCGCAGGCACGGCAGCCCAGGCAGCGGTCGATGTGGGTGACGTAGCTCTCGCCCACCGGCAGCCGCCCTTCATCCACCAGCAGAGCCTGGTAGATGCGGCCGCGGGGCGAGTCCGCCTCCTGCCCCAGCACCCGGTAGGTGGGACAGAAGGGCAGGCACAGGCCGCAGTGGACGCAGGCCGAGTACAGCTCCCAGGTAGGACGGTCGGTGGGGGCGGCCAGTTTCGCGATCGGGTTTTCCACGGTCGTGCTCATCCCACCAGGAACCTCCCGCGGTTGAGGAGATTTTCAGGATCGAGCGCGGACTTGACCGCGCGCATGGACTCCAAGTCAGTGGGGCTGGTGCCCCAGAGATTGAAGTGCGGCTTGGCTTCCTGGGGGCAGCGCAGCACCACCGCCGAGGCCTGCTCCTCGGGAAGCCGGCTGCGGAATTCGGAGGCAGCGTTGGCGTACTGCATGGCCGCGGGCGGGTCCACGGCGATGGGGAGGAAGGCCACGTGCAGCGAGCCCACCCCGGCACGCCCGATGGCGGCGCACAGGAAGTTGTAGTCCAGGGCGGCGCGCTCGGCGGCCGCCAGCGCCGGCGCCACCTCCGCGAGGGGCACGTGCACCGCGAAGAGCATGGCGTTGTGGTGGCGCGCCAGGATGGTCTCCTCGAAGCCGGAGAAGCCACGCCACAGGCGGGCCTCGGCCTCGCCCTCGAGTTCGCGAGTGACTGCCTGGCCCAGTTCGGCGCGGTAGCGGCGGAGGACGGCGTCGCTGCCTGCGGCCCGGAGCAGGAGTCGCCAGGGTCCGGCGGACAGCCCGAGATACTCGGCGGCGCGCGGGTTCGAGATCTCCAGGCACATGGGAGTCAGCGGCGAGCGCAGCAGGCGATCGCGGAAGGCGATGGCATCTTCGAGCGCGGCGAACTCGGCCACGTAGGTACGCGTCACCGGCGGCAGATGGAAGACCTTGAAGCTGGCGCTGGTGATGACGCCCAAGGTGCCGAAGCTGCCGATGAGCAGCTTCATCAGGTCGTAGCCGGCGACGTTCTTGACCACGCGGCCGCCGCCCTTGCCGCGCCTGCCCTCGGCGGTGATGAAGCGGATGCCGATGCAGAAGTCGCGCAGCCCGCCGTAGCCGTGCTCGAGCGGGCCTTGCGCGGCGGTGGCCAGCAGGCCGCCGATGGTGGTGCGCGCGGCGTTCGCGGGATCGACGGGAAGGAACTGCTGGTGCTGGGCGAGGCGCGCCTGGAGATCGGCGAGGCGCGTGCCCGCGCCCACCCCGATGGTGAGGTCGCCGGGATCGTAGTGCTCGGTGGCGGTGAGGCGGGTGAGATCGAGGAGCAGGCCGGCGCGCGCCGGGGGATAGCCGATGGCCTGCCGGGTGAAGCCGCCGGCGGGCACGACCACCAGACCATGATCGGCGGCGAGGCGCAGGAGCGCGGCGACCTCTTCCTCCGAGCCGGGCGCCGCCACCAGCGCCGGCGCGACTCCCTGAATGGCGTAGTGCGCGCAGGCGGCGGCATCGTCCACCACGTGCGCGCCGCCTACGATGGCGGCCAGTTCCGAGGCGAGGCCCGCGCCGCTGAGCGCCGCGCTCATGCCACCACCCTGGGCATCAGCGGGGTGCGCAACTCGCGGCAGCCGCGGGTGGTGGGCAGCAGCTTCATGGGATTGAGCAGGCCACGCGGGTTGAAGGCCTGGCGCAGCGCCTGCATCACCTCCATGTTCTCCTCACTGAAGAGCATGGGCATGAAGTTGCTCTTCTCCATGCCGATGCCGTGCTCGCCGGTGAGGGTGCCGCCCAGGGAGATGCAGTACTCCAGGATGTCGCGGCCGGCGGCCAGGGTGCGCGCGGTCTGCTGCTTGTCGCGCACATCGAAGAGGATGCAGGGATGCAGGTTGCCGTCACCGGCGTGGAAGATGTTGCCGATGCGCAGGCCGTACTTCTTCCCTACTTCATCCACGAAGCGCAGGGTCTGGGGGATCTTGGTGCGCGGCACCACGCCATCCTGGGTGTAGTACGAGGAGGAGAGGCGGCCCAGCGAGGCGAAGGCGTTCTTGCGGCCCTTCCAGAGAAGTTCGCGCTCGGCGGCGCTGCGGGCGCGGCGCACCTCGCGAGCCTTTTGCTGGAGGCAGACCCGCTCGATGGCGGCGGCCTGCTCTTCCACCGCCTCGCGCAGGCCTTCCACTTCGATGAGCAGCACCGCGCCCGAATCCAGGGGATAGCCGGCGTGCGCGGCCTCTTCCACCACGCGCAGGGTCCAGCCGTCGAGCATCTCCAGGGCCGCGGGGGTGATGCCGGCGGCGGTGATGGCGACCACGGTGTTGGCGGCGTCGTCGATGGTGTTGTAGATGCCGAGCAGCGTGGCGGCCGACTCGGGCAAGCGGGTGAGCTTGACGGTGATGACGGTAGCGATGCCCAGCGTGCCCTCCGAGCCCACGAAGAAGCCGGTGAGGTCGTAGCCGGCGGCGTGGGCGGCCTTGCCGCCGAGGTGGAGCACGCGGGCGTCGGGCAGCACCACCTCCAGCCCGGTGACGTGGTTCACGGTCACGCCGTAAGCCAGGGTGTGGGGCCCGCCGGAGTTCTCGGCCACGTTGCCGCCGATAGTGCAGGCCTTCTGGCTGGAGGGATCGGGGGCGAAGTAGTAGCCCTCGCGCTCGACCGCGCGCGTCAGCTCCAGGTTGACCACGCCGGGCTGCACCACGGCGCGCTGGCTGGCGAGGTCGATCTCCAGGATGCAGTTCATGCGGGAGAAGGCCAGGATGAGGCCGGCGTCGCGGGAGATGGCGCCGCCGCTCAGTCCGGTGCCCGCGCCCCGCGGCACCACCGAGACCCCGGCCTGATTCGCCAGCTTCATGATCTCGACCACCTGCGCGGTGGTGCGGGGGAAGAGCACGGCGCCGGGAAGGCCGCGGCTGAAGCCGGCGTCGTACTCGTAGAGGAGCAGGTCCTCGCGGCGGTGAAGCACACCGTCGTCGCCCAGGATCTTTCTCAGTTGGCGGACCAGCGCAGCAAAGCTCATGGCAGGGGCGCGAGAGGGCGCGCCGGGGACACCAGGAAATCATATCCCGGCGGCGGGAAAGGCGTGGTGGAAAAGCGCGCGCCCGAGGGCTAGGCGCTGCCGCCGGGGTCGGAGTGGATGTAGGCGCGCATCATGCGGACCTCGGCGTCCTTGTCGGTGAGGTCGCGGAGCAGCAGATCGCGCAGCGAGACCAGGCCCACCAGGCGCTTGCCCTCGCAGACGGGCAGGTGGCGGAAGCCGTGCTCGCGCATGAGCAGCATGCAGTTCTCCAGGCTCTCGCCGGGAGCGACGGTGGTGAGGTCGCGGGTCATGACCTCGGAGACCGTGGTGGTCTTAGGGTCGCGGCCTTCGGCCAGCACGCGCTTCATGATGTCGCGCTCGGAGAAGATGCCGGCCAATTCGCCGCGCTCCAGCACGGGCACGGCGCCGATATTGCGCTCCACCATGAAGCGCGCCGCCGCCAGCACGCTCTCCCCGGCGTTGATGGTGTAGGTCTCGCGATCGTGGATCAGGTCATGGATGGAAGCCATGGTCGCCTCCTCATCCCGCTGAGGGCGCATCCTACTCCCGGTTGTACCCGCGGGACAAGGGGAGCGGGAAGAATCGGGTCATCGGGTCATCGGGTCATCGGGTGATTGAAGACTCAGTGGCTTCTGGCGGAGTTGGAGGGTTCACGCGAGAAGCTTCCTAAGCGCGACTATGAATGCGTCCGCTCTGGGGCGCCATTCAGCACTTAAGACGCTGGGACGGGTGACCTTCCAGTCGGGCTCGAACTGGAAGCCAATGTGTTCCATCGCTTCCTTGTAAGCGCCCGCGGTTTGGCCGTTGTCGCGGGCGACCCACTCGAAGTTGAAGCTCAGCCTAGAGTCGGCGCCCAGCGTGAACAAAGACTTGTTACTCAGCCTTAGAAAGATCGGACTGAAAGCGCCGTAAGAGCCGGTACCAAAGTTGATCTTGTCCGCTGTCTCCTTGGCAAATCTGTACACCTTGTCGAACGCCCGGTAGTCATCGTCGCTTAGCTTCTGCCGCGCATCGTCGAGCATGGCTGCCTCGTCCCACTTGCGTCGGACAGTTCCAGAATCGGACCCCAGCCCCTTCTTCACCTCCGCGCCAAACAGGCGGGGGACCGTGATTTCGTAGTCCTCGTGCCGGTAGTATTCGAGCTGCACAGCAAAGATGTCGAACTGGCTGTTCTGATTGACGTAAGTGATCAGATCCTTCAAGCGGTCCTCGATCGTATCCATGAGGATGACGAACTTGAGTCTTCCATCGTGCAGATTCCGATCCATGGCGTCGAGGAGGGGCTCGATCTGGTTCTGTTCCAGAGAAAAGAACTGCTGCAGTTTTTCGTCAAAGCCAAGATTCCATTTTGCCCGGCTAGCCTCCTCCAGAGTGTTGAGGAATCTGCCGAAGTCAGGCATGTGCTTCCAGAGTGATGCGCCGTAGTCGAGAGCCTGGGCGACCACCGTTCTTTTATCAGGATTTCGGTATAGCTTTGTCTCGACTATGTAGACATCGCCGTCCTTGTCGACCGCCAAGGCATCAATTGGGCCGGATTCGGTCTCGAATTCCCTGGCGACGACCAGCAGTCGCTTATCTTCCTTGATCTCGTACACTGGGATCGACTCGGGATGTTCGTGAATGTACTCCTGCAGGTTGTGTTCCCTCTCAAAGTCAGACTTCTCTATGACCTGTGCGCTGGCTGATCCCTTTCTAGAAATGATGATGGCCATGGGCTGACCTTGCTCCCCTGTGTTTCCCGCGGGCGAGAGTATAACGCGACCGGGCTTTGGCGCGTCCCCTTCCTGCGCCCTCGCTGGCGCTGCGGGCTCGCTCGGGAGGAAGGGGTGGGGCCCGCGGCCGTCCCGGGGCTTACGCCCCGGGCTAACGCAAATGTCGCCCTCCGGGCTCCCCACGTCTGACACCCAGCCCTTCCTCCGTGTCCTCGGCGTCCTCTGTGGTTTGCTTGACCGCCGCTCAGCGCGCGGGCGGCGCCGGGCCCAGGTGGTAGAGCTGGACGGCGTTGTCGTGCAGGACCTGGTGGGCGAGCCGCGAGGCCTCGGCGCGCGTGATCTCGCCGTCGTTCATCATGCCGGTGAGGGCCAGGGCGAGGGCCTGGCGCGAGCTGTCGGCGCCGATCCAGCAGAACTCCTCCCAGCTCAGGAAGGGCAGGCCTAGGTCGAAGCCGTCGGTGCCGAACAGGACTTTCTGCGGTGCGATCTCCATCCAACTGCGCAGCACCTCGGCCAGTTCGCGCGGATAGATGAGGAAGGCGATGGCGGAGAAGTCGGCATAGACGTTGGGCTTCAGCAGCAGGGCGGCGGTCTGGCGGGCGAAGGGCCAGCCCCCGTGGATGACGACGAAGGTGGTCTTGCGCAGGGCGGGATCGTCGAAGGCGGATTCCAGCAGCATGGGGTTGGAGCCGCTCACGTTGTAGTAGCTGCCGATGCCGAAGCCGGTGTGGATGTGCACGGCCAGGCCCACGCGCCCGCACTCGCGCGCGATGCGGCGGAAGAGGAAGTCCTGGAGCTTCTTGTAGTCGGCGGCGGGCGGCACGCCGCCGCGCACGTACTTCGCATAGATGCGCCGGGCCTCGGCCTCTGGGACCTCGTCGAAGTCCAGGGAGCGCACGTAGCCGGCGACGAACTTCACCGCCACCGCACCCTCGGCCTTCTGCCGCTCCAGCAGCGGCGCGATCACCTGGGAGACGTAGAGGTCGAGCGTGGGCGGCAGCGCCGTGAGCTTCTCTTCCGTCAGGAAGCGCTGCCGCACCACCTCGAGGCTGGTGTAGAAGCGCTGGAGGTCGGGATTGCCCTGCTTCAGCTCGCGGTTGTCGAGGGGAAACAAGAGGGCGTCCACGTAGCTGACCCAGCGGAAGCGCGGCGCCTTAAGACCCTTGCCCATGCTCATGCGGTTGGAGAGCATGGTCTCGACGCCCAACTGGTCGAGCACCCAGGCGGGATAGTGGTCGCCCTGCTCGCGCTGGATGCGCTGCTTGGACTGGACCAGTTCGCCGAGGCTCTCCTTGGTGATCTTCGGGGGCGCGAAGCCGTAGAGGGCGGCCCAGGCGCGGTGCAGGTCGGGGCTGCCCGGACGCATGCGGAAGGGGACGAGTTCCTCTTCGGGCGCGACCGCGGTCCCGGTGGAGTGCGCGCCCTGGAAGCCCAGCGACTCCCATTC
>DASPRL010000343.1 GCA_035624475.1 Terriglobales bacterium | reverse complement strand
TGGGGGCCGGAGGAGCGGCGCGGGCGGCGGTCTTCGGGCTGAAGGAGCGCGGGGCCGAGGTCTACGTGCTCAACCGCACCCCCCGGCCGGGCAAGCTGCTGGCGCGGCAGGCGCGCGCCAAGGCCATCAGCCGCCGCGACCTGAAGAAGCTGAGCTTCGACGTGATCGTCAACGCCACTCCCGTGGGCATGGGCGGCGGCCGCGGGGTGCTGCTGAAGGAAAAAGAGCTGAAGGCGCGCCTCTTCTTCGAGATGGTCTACGGCCCGGCCGAGACCCGGATGGCCAAGCTGGCCCGCGCCCGCGGCCTGGAGGTGGTCCCGGGGACGGAGATGTTCGTCCACCAGGGGGCGCGCCAGTTCGAGATCTGGACGGGCAAGCCCGCGCCCGCCGAGGAGATGAGCCGGGTGGTGGCCAAGGCCCTGGAAGAGCGGGCGGCGCAAGCGACCACGCAGAACAAGAAGAAAAAGAGGCGCTAGGGCGCCCGCTCTTTCCCGTTCCCGCGGAAGCGCCCCCCCGAAAAGCCGCGCCGGGCCGGGATTTTGGCCCATCAATTTGATTGCTATTTGGCCACGCGCTGGACTAGGATGGAATTGGTTGTGGACGTGGCTAACCGGCCATCCTCCATTGCAGGACATCGCAAGCCCTAAGTCAGCAGTTCTTCCACGAAGCTCCGGGCCCCTGGTTTTCTGTCAAACGCCGGGCGCAGCCGCCTGCGCCGGGCACAGTGTGGAGAGACTGAGATGGCGTGGTATGCGTACTGCATCACTGAGCAACAGGCCTTCCTTGGCGAGACCCGCGCGCGGCGTCCTTTTCCCATCGAACATCTGACCGGCATCGGCAGCAGCCGCGTGCTGGGCTACCCCAGCGGGGAGTTCGCGGTGATCGTGAGCGAGTACGCCCGCAGCGGGGAGCTGGACCAGCGCGCCATCCTCGACCACGCCCGGGTGGTCAGCGAGTGCTTCCGCAACACCACCGTGCTGCCCTTCCGCTTCGGCACCGTCTTCGAGAACGACGAGGCGCTGCGGCGGGCGGTGCGGGTGAACCGCAAGGCCTTCCTGGCCTCGGTGGACCGGCTGCGGGGCAAGGCGGAGATGCACCTCAAGCTGCTGGTCAAGCACAACTCGCCGGAGGCCGCCCTGGCCGAGATCGAGCTTCCCCTCACCGCCGGCGGCGAGTACCTGCGCAAGCTGCGCGACAAGGCCGCCCGCCAGCGCGAGCGCCAGACCAAGGCCCGCGCCCTCTCCGTCCAGGTGCACAAGCTCTTCCATCCCCTGGAGGAGGAAGTGAGCTGCAAGAAAGTGGACAAGGGCGGGATGCTGATCGACATCGCCCACCTCATCGACCACAAGTCGGTGGAGAAGTACCAGAACCGCTACAGCACCGCGGCGCGCCAGCTCAAGGACTGCGAATTGCTGATCAGCGGCCCCTGGCCGCCGTACCACTTCATGCCCGGCAAGCTGCGCACCGTCCCCGGCGAGAACTAGGGGCGGCCGCGGCAGCACGGTCCGCCACCGCCGTTCTCGGCCTTGCGGGTGTTTCCCGTTCAGCCCCCGCCCGGCGCCGAAGAACGCCTTTCTCTCCCGGCCCGATGGATAGTGCGAGGGGCCGCCGGCCAGCCGCGCTAGCGTGATGCTGCGGATGAGAAAGAGGCTTGCGGTGCCTTTCGATCCCCCCAACCCAAGGATCCCTCTGATCTGCTTCCCTGGCCCCGCGCTGCGGAGCCACCTGCTGCTTCCCTTCCGGTGATTCTCCCTCCACCCCAGGCCTCTTCTTCTTCCTGCGGACGGCCCCGGCAACGGGGCCGTCCCTTGTCCGCCCGCAGCGCCGGAAGCCGCGCGCGCCGAGGCGGCGTGCCGCTGGCGCCGAGGCCGCGGCGAACGCCCCCAGCAAGAGCAGTTGACGCTGCTTCGAGGGCGCGCTTATCATCTTCGATTAGCCCGAAAGAGGGGTCGCATTCCGGGAGGGTTCTGGCCTGCGGGCCGACGGTCATGGAAAAGAAACGGGTCGAACAGTTCAAGAAGCGGCTGGAAACCAGGCAGCAGGAGCTGCGGCGGGTGGTCTCGCGCACCGAGCAGGATGGCCGCTCCGCCGATGAAGAGGTGGCGCAGGACATCGCCGACAAGGCCGCCAACTCCTACACCAAGGAGTTCCTCTTCCACCAGAGCAACAGCGATCGCCACACCCTGCAACTGGTGGAGAATGCTCTGGACCGCATCCGCACCGGCGCCTTCGGGCAGTGCATCTCCTGCGGCGCCGACATCAACGTCAAGCGCCTGGAAGCTGTGCCCTGGACGCGCTACTGCATCGCCTGCCAGGAGAAGGTGGAGCAGGGACACCTGGAAGAGACCGGGGACTGAGCGTCTTTCTCCGCGCAAGATCCAAGCCGCCCCAGCGGGCGGCTTGTGCTTTTTGGACGCCCAGCTGCGCGGTCATTTCGGCTTGTCCTGCTGGTCGGGGGGCGGCGTCGGGGTGGGCGACGGCGGTGGCTGTTTTTGCGGTTGCTTCTGTTTCTGGCCGCCTAAGACCGTGTCCAGGATCTGCGAGAAGGGGTCGGTGGGCTTCTGCTGCTGACCCTGCGGCGCCTGACCCTGCTGCTGACCACCCTGCTGTCCCTGGCCCTGCTTCTTTCCGCCGAAGATGTCGATGATCTGCCCGCCCTGGTTGGGCTGCTGGCCTTGCGGCTGCTGCCCGCCCGGCCCCGGCTGCGGTTGTCCCGGCTTCTTCTGTCCCAGGATGGTGCCCAGGATGTCGGAGAGCTTGCCGGGATTGCTGAGCGTGGGCAGCATCTCCTCCAGCTTCATGCGGGCGATGGCCTCGTAGTCAGGGGCGTAGTGCGGCTGCGCGAAAGTGCCGGTCACGATCACCGGGATGACCAGCTCGCCCTTGGAGTTGGCAAGGGCGGTGGTCATGTAGCCGCCCACCTGGGTCCCGCCCACCTGGTCGCTGAACTCCTTGGAGAGCACGGCGACCACGTGCATGTTCAAGGTCTGGTCGGCGAGGTTGGCGCTGCCGCTGGCGGCGAACGAGCCTTCGCTGATGACCGCCTGCAGGTTCTGAGTGCTGGCCACGCCGTTGCGGATGTCGAAGTCGCCGCTCAGCTTGGCCAGGTCGGTGTAGGGCCGCTTCTGGCGCTTCAGGCCCAGGAACCGGGCCTGCTGTGCCAGCTCCCAGATCACGTCCATGTTGTTGATCCTGCCGTCGGCCAGGTTCAGGCTGGCGTTGCCGTTCAGGCTGCGCGCGATGTCGGCGGAGGAGGCGGCGGAACTGGCCGAGAAGCTGGTGTTGGCATTGGCCGCCAGCAGGCCGTAGAGCGTCTGCTTCAGCTTCGACACCGAGGAGAGCAACTGGTTGGCGTCCACCTTCTGCAGCTTGAGGTTGACGGTGTAGGTGGAGGGGGTGGGATGGGTGTCGATCACGATGGAGCCGGTCTCCTGCCCGCCGCAGACGTCGGCGGTGAGCGGGGCCAGGCGGATGATGCCGTGGTCCAGGGTGACGTTGGAGCGGGCGTTGCTCATCACCAGTTGGTCATAGACGAGGGTGGCGACGGTGAGCGTGCCCGAGCCAGTGGCGCGCAGCAGCGCGCTCTCCTGGGCGGGGGCGGCGTCGGCCCGCGGCACCAGGTCCCAGAAGCCGGGGGACGCGGCGGCGTGCGTCCCGGCGCCGCCGGCCATCATCTGCTGCCACTCCGCCACCACCATCTTGTCGGCGGCCAGCGTGAACTGCACCTGGGGGGCGTCGAAATTGCGCAGGGTCAGCGAGCCGGTGATGTTGGTCTGGCCCAGCCCGGCGGAGACGTTGGTCAGCACCGCGGAGTCGCGCGCGAACTGGAGGTCGGCATGGCCGACGCGCAACGGCTTGGTGAAGGCAGGCAGGTTCAGCGACGCATTCTCCAGCCGCCCGCTGCCGCTGTAAGTGAAGGGAGCGGAGCCCTGCAGCGGACCGGCGGCGTGCAAGTCGAGGTCCACGCGGCCGCTCCCGCTGATGCCCTCCGCCGCCGAGACTCCGTAGGCGTGGGCCAGGTTCAGCACCTCCGCCAGGCCGGCGTTCTGCGTCTTCAGGATGAGGTCGAGGGCGGCGGCGGGAGTGGTGTATTGCGTCAGGGTGAACTGCGCCGCCAGGGTGCTGCCGCCGGTGCTCGCCTGAAAAGGACCGGAGCGCACCTCCTGCGGCGAGAAGGTGAGCGAGATGGCGGGCACCGAGAGCGGCTGCTTCAGTCCACTGCCGCTGAGGCTGAGGCCGCGCCCGGCCAGGCTGCCGTCGTAGCTGAAGCTGCCGCCCTGGAGCGGGCCGGTGAGGTGCAGGTTCACGTCCAGCCGCCCCGAGCCGGAATACTTCTCGGCGGCGGAGAAGCCGTAGGCGCGGGCCATGCCCAGCACTTCACCCAGCTCGGCGTTCTGCGTGCTGAGCGTGAGGTCGAGCGCAGCGTCGGGCAGGCTGTAGCGGGCGAGCGTGAACTGAGCGGTAAGGGCGCTGCCCCCGGTGGTGGCGCGGAAGGAGTTGGAGCGGACCTCGGCGGGCGAGATGGCGAGGGTGACCTCCGGCACCTCGACCGGCTGCTTGAGGCTGCCGCCGCTGATGGTCAGGGCCCTGCCTCCGAGCGTGCCGCTGACGACGGGGCTGGTGAGCGGGCCCTGGGCGTGCAGGTCGGCCTGGAGCCGTCCGTCGATCTTCATCTTGGGATTGAAGACCACGCCGAAGACCGCGGCCAGGCGCGCCGCCTCGGCGATGGAGACCTCCGCCGTCTTGACCTGCAGGTCCACGATGGCGGGGGCGCCGTGGAAGTCGATGCTGCCGGTGACGGCGATGGGGGTGGAGCCCAGACGCAGGTTGCCCTTGTCGATCTGCAACTGGTCGCGGTCAAGGTCGTGGCGGAAGGCGTAGTCGGCGGCGATGGGGTAGCCCACGTCGTTGCCCCGCACCTTCATCTGCTCCAGGGTGAGCGAGCCTGAGGACGAGAGCTTCCCACCTTCGTTCTTGAGGTCGGCGCTGCCCGAGGCCACCGCCTCCACCTGGGCCAGCGCCGCGGCGTTCAGGAAGCGCTGCAGCCCGGAGAGCGAAACTTCGTCCAGCTTGAACTTGCCCTGGAAGGGAGTGCGGGCGTAGTCGTCGGGCACCAGCGGGCCGATGGTACCGCTCAGTTCCATCTTCTGATTGCCTTCTCCCGGCAGATGCGCCGCTACGTCCACGGAGAAGGCCTGGCCCGGCTGATAACCCTCCACCGAGAAGTCAATGTGGTCGTAGACCGAGCGCGGCTGGCCCTTCTCGAGATCGGTGAGAGCGACCGCGCCGTCGCTGACCTTGAAGTCCGCCAGCGTGAACCCCTGGCCTTGCGGGGCCGAGGGCGGGGCGGGCGCGGGCTGGGGCGCGGCCGCTCCGGCCGGCGCGGCCGAGGCCGGCTGTCCCAGGCTGGCGAAGTTCCACACTCCTTG
>DASPRL010000342.1 GCA_035624475.1 Terriglobales bacterium | reverse complement strand
GGCAACGTGCGCGAACTGGAGAACGTGATCGAGCGCGCGGTCGTGCTCTCCACCACCCCGGTGATCGGGGCGGACCTGCTGCCCGACCACCTCACCGGGCGGAACACGGCCGCCCCCATCCTCGAGCTGCGGCCCGACGCTACCCTGTTCGAGATCGTGGAAGACCTGGAACGCCGCGTGATCATGGAGATGCTGGAGAAATGCAACTGGAACCAGACCGAGGCGGCGGAGCGTTTCCACGTCCCCCTCTCCACCCTCAACCAGAAGATCAAGCGCCTGAACATCGAGATCAAGCGCAAGAACGGGCGCTGAGCCGCCCCGGCCCTGCTCCCGCCAACTCCGCCAGGACCAGGGGTCACGGGGGATTGTGACATCTGTCACAGACCGCGCTGACAGCCCGGGATAGCTTAGACGCAATTCGGAGCACCCTTGAGTCGTAGTGCCCAAGTCGTAGTCCTGGCGTTGACAACTGCGCTGCTCGCCATTCCCCTTGCAGCCATGACCCCATGCCAGCGCCAGGACTCCCACCCCGCCTGTCCCGGTCATTGCCCCAAACCAATGACCCCGCAACAGCCAGGGATGGACGGAACGGCGCCGTGCTGCCAGCTATCCTCCGGGATGCCGGCGGCGCCGGTGCAGAGCTTCGCGCGCAGCAGCGGCACTGCCCCTGTCGTCCTGCGCACCGGGGTTTCCACGGTTCCGGCAGCGCCCGAGCCCGGCTCTCGTTCTTCGGAACGGGCCGGGCCCCCGCGCACCCTGGGCCACTCACCGCAAGCGCTCAACTGCGTGTTCCTGATTTAGCGTCTCTTCTCCTGTCATTCCGGCTCAGGCGCTCCGGCGCCTGAGTGTCTGCGCAACTTCAAACGGAAGCGAGAGGTGTCATGGACAGGAAGAGAGTCTCACTCCTCATACTCTCGGTGATTTTGGCGGTGGCGCCGGCGCTGGCCTACGGGCCAGCGGGTTTACCGGACTCACCCGTCCCCGCGGCGGCGGAGACCACCGTCACCGTGGATGAGCTGGTGCGTGAGGCACTGGCCCAGAATCCGGCGGTGCAGGCGGCCGAACACCGGGTGGCGGCGCAGCGCGCCCGCATCCCGCAGGCGCGCGCCTTGCCCGATCCCAAGTTCTCGGTGGGCTGGATGGGCAATATCCAGCCCTTCTCGGTGCAGGACGGCGATCCTTCGAGCTACCGCGGGGTCAGCGCCATGCAGGAGATCCCCTATCCCGGCAAGCTCAAGCTGCGCGGCGCGATCGCCGGGAGCGAGGTGGGCGCGGAGGAGGCCGACGCGGAGGCAGTGCGGCGGCGCGTGACCGCCGAGGTCAAAGCTGCCTACTACGAATACTTCTTCGCCCAGAAGGCCCTGGAGATCACCTCGCAGAATAAGGCCCTGCTGCAGAAGCTGGCCAAGATCGCCGAGGCCCGCTACCAGGTAGGCAAGGGCCTGCAGCAGGACGTGCTGCGGGCGCAGACCGAGATCTCGCTGCTGGACCAGCGCCTGACCGTGCTGGAGGCGCAGCAGCGGACGGCGCAGGCGCGGCTGAACGCCCTGCTCTTCCGTGACCCGGAAGCGGCGCTGCCGCCGGCTGCCGCCTTCCAGCCGGCGAAGCTCGACTACCCCCTCGCCGCCCTCTATCGGATGGCGGGCGAGAACGATCCCGGGCTGGCGCGCGAGCAGCGCCAGATCGAGCGCAGCCACTACGCATTGGCGCTGGCCCGCACGGACGCCTATCCCGACCTGGACGTGGCCTACATGTACCAGCAGCGGCCCATGCTACCCGACATGCACGGCTTCACCTTCACCGTCAGCATCCCGGTCTTCTACAAGAGCAAGCAGAAGCAAGCGATCCGGGAGGCGGGAGAAGAGCAGGCTGCCGCCGAGCGCAGCCGCGACGACCGCCGCACCGAGGTCGACTTCGCACTGAAGCAGCAATACCTGGCGGCCAAGGCTTCGGAAGAACTGATGCGCCTGTACTCACAGGCGATCGTGCCGCAGTCCTCACTGGCGCTGGAGTCGTCGATGGCCGCGTACCAGGTCGGCAACCTCGACTTCCTCAGCCTGATGGGGAACTTCACCACCGTCCTCGACTACCAGGTCGGCTACTACCGCGAGCTGGCCAACTACCAGATCGCGCTCGCCCGCATGGAGCCCATGGTGGGCACCGAGCTCACGAAATGAAGGAGCACGTGATGACAAGCAAACGAACGGTCCTGATCCTGGTCGCGATCCTAGCGGCGCTCGCCCTCGCCGCCGCCCGGCAGCATGAGCACGCCGCCCAGAGCACACAAAGGGCGGCGGAGACCACGCCCCCTCCCCAGCGCAAGGTCCTCTACTGGTACGACGCCATGAACCCGGCGCATCACTACGACAAGCCGGGTAAGGCGCCGGACGGAATGGACTTGGTGCCGCAGTATGCCGAAGAGCAGGGGGGAAGCGCTCCCGGCGCGGTGACGATCTCAGGACAGATGCAGCAGCTTATCGGGGTGCGCACTGGCACGGTGGAGCGGGAATCACTCACGCGCGACATCCACACCACCGCCCAGCTCACCACCGACGAGACCCAGATCTCGCACGTGCACGTCAAGGTCAACGGTTGGATCGACCAGGTATTCGTGGACTTCGTGGGGCAGCGGGTCAAGAAGGGCCAACCCCTGTTCACGCTCTACAGTCCCGACCTGGTGGCTACCCAGCAGGAGTACCTGGTGGCGCTCCGCGGGGCCAAGGAGCTGGGCACCTCCACCGTTCCGGGTGTGGCCGAGGGAGCGCAGGCGCTGCTGCGGGCGGCCCGCGAGCGGCTGCGCTTGTGGGACCTCAGCGACGAGCAGATCCAGAAGCTGGAGCAGACAGGCGAGGTCAGCCGCACCCTGAGTTTCTACTCTCCGGTCGAGGGTTTCGTGACCGACCGCAAGGCCTTTCCGCAGACCGCGGTCACGCCCGACATGGACCTCTACACCGTGGCCGACCTTTCCACCCTGTGGGCCGACGCCGCCATCTACGAGTACGAAGCGCCCTACGTACGCGTAGGCCAGCGTGCCACCGTTCGTCTCAGCTACCAGCCGGGCAAGAGCTACAGCGGGCGGATCAGCTACGTTTATCCCACCGTCGATCCACAGACCCGCACCGTCAAAGTGCGTATTGCTCTAACCAATCCCGGCTTTGATCTCAAGCCGCAGATGTTCGCCGAGGTGGACCTGAAGGTGGACTACGGTCGGCAACTGGTGGTGCCGCAAGAGGCAGTACTCGACTCCGGCCAGCGACAGACGGTGTTCTTGGCTGAGCCTGGGGGGCACTTTGCGCCTCGCAGGGTCACCCTGGGCGCGCGCGTGGACGACAAGGTCATCGTGCTCTCCGGGCTGAAAGAGGGCGACCAGATCGTGACCTCGGGCAATTTCCTGATCGATTCCGAGAGCCGCCTGAAGAGTGCTATGGGGGGAATGCAGCACTGAGGAGAAAGCCATGATCAACCACGTCATCGACTGGTGCGCGCGCAACCGCTTCCTGGTCTTTCTCTTCGTGACCGCCGCGGTGCTGCTGGGCTGGCATGCCCTGACCAACACCAAGCTGGACGCCATCCCCGACCTCTCCGACACGCAGGTCATCGTGTACACGCGCTGGGACCGCAGCCCCGACATCGTCGAGGACCAGGTCACCTATCCCATGGTCTCGGCGCTTCTGGGCGCGCCCAAGGTGAAGGACATTCGGGGCTTTTCCGACTTCGGGTACTCCTACGTGTATGTGATCTTCGAAGAGGGAACGGACCTCTACTGGGCGCGCTCCCGCACGCTGGAATACCTGAACGCGCTGCACCTGCCCGAAGGCGCTCAGGTGGAGTTGGCCAAGGACGCCACGTCCGTGGGCTGGGTCTACCAGTACGCGCTGGTGGACACTAGCGGCCGCTACAGCCTCGACCAGATGCGCTCGTTCCAAGACTGGTACCTGCGCTACGCGCTGCAAACCGTGCCCGGCGTCGCCGAAGTCGCCCCCGTGGGCGGTTTCGTGCGCGAGTACCAGGTCAACGTGGACCCCAACAAGCTGCTTGCCTATCACATCCCCATTGAGAAGGTGGCGGAGGCGGTGCGCGGTTCCAATAGCGAAGTAGGGGCGCGGCTGGTGGAGTCCACCGGGCGCGAGTACATGGTGCGCGGGCGCGGCTACGTCCGCTCGCTCCAGGACATCGAACAGGTGGCGGTGGGCGCCGATCCCAGCGGCGATCCGGTCTATGTTCGTGATCTGGGCACGGTGACCTATGGGCCTGACTTGCGCCGCGGCGTGGCCGAACTGAACGGCCAGGGCGAGGTGGTGGGCGGCGTGGTCATCATGCGCTTCGGAGAGAACGCGCAGCAGGTGATCGCGCGGGTGAAGGAGAAGCTGGCTGAGGTTCAGCCCACACTACCCCCCGGTCTGAAGCTGGTCACCACTTACGACCGCTCTGAGCTCATCCAGCGCGCCATCGACAACCTGCGCGAGACCGTGCTGGAGGAGTTGGTCATCGTAAGTTTGGTCATCCTCATCTTCCTCTGGCACTTCCCGAGCGCCGTCATTCCCATCTTCACCATTCCCATCGCGGTGCTGCTCGCATTCATCCCCATGCAGGCCACCGGCCTGACCGCCAACATCATGTCACTGGGCGGGATCGCGGTGGCCATCGGCGCCATGGTGGATGCCGCCGTCGTGGTGGTGGAGCAGACACACAAGAAGCTGGAGCACTGGGAGGCCGAGGGCCGTCCCGGTGACTACCGCGAGGTCATCATCGGTGCGGTGAAAGAAGTCGGTGGACCCAGCTTCTTCGCCCTGCTGGTGATCGCGGTCAGCTTCCTCCCGGTCTTTGCGCTGGAGGCCCAGGAAGGCCGACTCTTTCATCCCCTGGCGCTGACCAAGAACTTCGCTATGGCCATTGCGGCGGTGCTGGCCATCACTTTGGACCCGGCCCTGCGGCTGCTGTTCACTCGCGTCGACGAGTTTCAGTTCCGCCCGCGCTGGCTGGCGCGGGTAGCCAATGCCTTGCTCGTGGGCAAGATTCACAGCGAAGAGAAGCACCCCATCTCCCGCCCGCTGATGCGCCTCTATCATCCCGTGGTCGAGTTCGTGCTGGAGCACCGGGTGGCGACCATCGGCGTGGCCGTCCTGGCCATGGTTGCCACGGTGCCCGTGTTCTTCCGCCTGGGCTCCGAGTTCATGCCGCCGTTGGACGAGGGAGTCGTGCTGTACATGCCCACCACTCTCCCTGGCATCTCGGTCACCGAGGCCACCCGCCTGCTGCAGGTGCAGGACAGGATCCTGAAGAGCTTCCCCGAAGTGGAGAGCGTCTTCGGCAAGGCCGGGCGTGCCGAGACCGCCACCGATCCGGCGCCGCTCTCCATGATGGAGACCGTGGTGGTGCTCAAGCCGCAGTCGGAGTGGCCGAAGAAGAAGCGCTGGTACTCCAATTGGGCGCCGGAGCGCTTGCAGAGTCTCTTGCGGCGTGCCTGGCCCGATCACATCTCCACCGAGGATCTGATCTACGGCCCCGGCGGGATGAACGAGGCCCTGCAATTCCCCGGGGTCATCAACGCCTGGACCATGCCCATCAAGAACCGCATCGACATGCTGTCCACCGGTATACGCACACCCGTAGGCATCAAGGTGGAGGGCTCCGATCTGGCGACTATCGAACAGATCGGGCAGCAGATCGAGATGGCGCTCAAGGACGTTCCCGGCACCACCAGCGCCTTCGCCGAGCGCACCACCGGCGGATATTTCCTCGACTTCGACCTCAACCGGCCGGAGCTGGCGCGCTATGGCCTGACCGTGGACGACGTGCAGAACGCCCTGATGACCTCGGTGGGCGGCGAACGCGTCACCACCACGGTAGAAGGCCGTGAGCGCTATGCGGTGGGCGTGCGCTACCTGCGCGACTACCGCAGCGATCCCCAGGCCCTGGAGCGCGTGCTGGTTTCAACGCCCGCGGGTGCGCAGGTTCCCTTGGCGCAACTGGCCGTGCTCAAGACGCGGACCGGCCCGGGAATGATCCGTGACGAAAACGGACGGCTCAGCGGCTACGTCTACATCGACGTCTCCGGCCGCGATCTGGGCAGCTACATGGACGACGCCAAGCGTGTGGTCGCCGCCAAGGTCCACGTCCCGCCCGGTTACTCCCTGGTGTGGAGCGGACAATACGAGGCGATGCAGCGCGTCAAGGACCGGCTCAAGTTCGTGCTGCCGGTCACTCTGTTTCTCGTGATCCTGCTGCTCTACTTCAACACCAAGTCGGCAGTGAAAACCTTCATCATCCTGCTGGCCGTGCCCTTCTCTGCCATCGGCGCCATCTGGCTGATCTACCTCTCCGGCTACAACCTGAGCATCGCGGTGTGGGTGGGGCTGATCGCGCTGCTGGGGGTGGACGCCGAGACCGGCGTCTTCATGCTGCTCTACCTCGACCTCGCCTACCACGAGGCCATCTGCCGGGGCCGCATGGCAAGCTGGGGCGACTTGCGCGAGGCCATCGAACAGGGCGCGGTCAAGCGCCTCCGCCCCAAGCTGATGACCGTGGCCTGCATGCTCTTCGGGCTCTTCCCCATCCTGTGGTCGGTGGGCACGGGCGCCGACGTCATGAAGCGCATCGCGGCGCCGCTGGTAGGCGGCATCCTGACCTCGTTCCTCATGGAGCTGATCGTCTATCCCCCGGTCTTCGCCATCTGGAAGTGGAACTGGGAGGTCAAGCCGCGGTTGAAGAAGGGAGAGGCCCATGGGTAGCGCGCGGGGTCTTGTGCTCTTGCTGACGGCAGCGGTGGCTCTCGGCGGTCCGGCGGCCCGCGCGGCCGGCCCGCCCGCGGAGCCCGCACCGGAAGCGCAGTTCGCGGCCTTGCGGGCGCAGCTTGACCAGGCCGCCGACGCGGCCCTGCGCGAGGCGCAGCAGCCCGCGCCGGCGGTCACCGGCCCGCAGTCCCGGCCTCCCGGCGCTTCGGCCGGCCCGCGGGATGCGAAGACACCGTCGCTGTCCCCGGCGGCAGCCGCCCGCGTCCAGCAGCTCCGCCCCCTGGTCGAACCGATCCTGGCGAGCGAGGGCATTCCCCCGGAGATGATCGCGGTGCTGCTGGTGGAGAGCGCCGGCAATCCGCTGGCGCTCTCCCCCAAGGGGGCGCGCGGGCTGTGGCAATTCATGCCGGAGACGGCACGGCGCTACGGCCTGCGGGTGGACGGAGAGCACGACGACCGCCTCGACCCGGAGCTTTCCACCCGCGCTGCCGCCCGCTATCTGCGCGACCTGCAGCAACGGTTCGGTGACTGGCCGCTGGCCCTGGCCGCTTACAATGCCGGTGCGGTGCAGGTGGAGCGCGCCGTGGCGCGCACCGGCGTGCCCGATTTCTGGCTCCTGAGCGCTCAGGGTCTGCTGCCCCAGGAGACCCGCGCCTACGTGCCTGCGGTGCTGGGGGCCATGCCATCCCCCGGTCTGCTACGGCCCGGATGGGTGCGCGCCCCGCTGCGGAAGTCACGGCCGCCAGCGGTGGTCTACGCCCGCCCCGCACCCCCTCGCGGGTCTGGCGTCATGGCCGTGCCTCTGCTATAGTTCCGGCGTCCCAAATGGAACTGATCTCTCCAGTTCAGATCGCCAAGCGCAGTGTGCTCACGGTGCAGGACTACTCTGTACTGGCGGGGCGCTCGGTGCACAACCTGTTCACCCACCCGCGCTACCTCGCCGACACCCTGCAGCAGGCCGACATCATCGGGGTGGGCTCGTTGCCCATCGTGGTGCTGACCGGCTTCTTCACCGGCGCGGTGCTGGCCCTGCAGACCTCGGCGACCCTGCAGAGGTTCGGCTCCATCTCCCTGACCGGGCAGGTGGTGGCCCTCTCCATGGTGCGCGAGCTGGGACCGGTGCTCACCGGCTTGATGGTGGCGGGGCGCAACTCCAGCGGCATGGCCAGCGAGCTGGGCTCCATGAAGGTGACCGAGCAGATCGACGCCATGCGCTCGCTGGGCACCGACCCCACCAAGAAGCTGGTGACCCCCCGCGTGATGGCCACCGTGTTCATGCTCTTCATCCTCACCATCATCTCCGACCTGGTGGGGCTGATGGGCGGGCACTTCGTCTCCTTCGCCCTGCTGGGGCTGGACACCAGCCAGTACTGGAACACCGCCTGGCAGTCGCTGGTGTGGCAGGACGTGACCATGGGGCTGGTCAAGCCGCTGATCTTCGGCTTCATCATCTCCACCGTGGGCTGCTACTACGGGCTCTCCACCACCGGAGGCACGCAGGGAGTGGGCCGCTCCACCACCCAGTCGGTGGTGGCGGCTTCGGTGCTGATCCTGGTGGTGGACTTCTTCGTCACCCGCTTCCTGATGGTGGCGCTGGGAGTGCACTGAGGCGGAGGGAGGAGCCAGCATGTCCACCATCTCCGCCGCCACCGACCTGGGCGCCCGCAGGACGGCGGACAGCGGCCAGCAGATCATCGTCTTCGACGACGTGGCCATCGGCTTCGAGGGGAAGAACGTGCTCGACGGCGTCTCCTTCGCGCTCACCCGGGGCGAGACCAAGATCCTGTTCGGGGTGGCGGGGGTGGGCAAGTCCACCCTACTCAAGCTGGTGCTGGGGCTGGAGAAGCCCGACCGCGGGCACATCTGGGTGCTGGGCCAGGACGTCACCGCCATGCGGGAGCAGGACCTGTTCGAGTTGCGCCGCAAGATCGGGATGGTCTTCCAGGAGAGCGCGCTCTTCGATTCCCTTACGGTGCAGGAGAACGTGGGCTACCGGCTTTACGAGGAGCGGCTGGGGGAGGAGGAGATCCGGCGGCGGGCCCAGGAGGCCCTGCGCTTCGTCGAACTGGGCCACACCCTGGACATGTTCCCCTCGGAGCTTTCCGGAGGCATGCGGCGGCGGGTGGCCATCGCCCGCGCCATCATCACCCAGCCCGAAGTGCTGCTCTACGACTCACCCACCGGCGGCCTGGACCCCATCACCTCCACCCGCATCATCGAGCTGGTGGTCAAGCAGCGCGACTTCTACAAGACCAGCGCCCTGCTGGTGACCCACCGCCTCCAGGACGGCTTCACCATGGCCACCCACTACTTCGATCCCCAGAAGAACGAGATGCGGCCGCTGGCGGAGAATCCGGGGGCCGACGTCAACACCACCTTCGTCCTCCTGCGCGAAGGCAAGGTGATCTTCAACGGCACCGCCGAAGAGATGGGCGCCTCCCAGGACGAGTACATCAAGGAATACATCGCCTGAGCGCCTCAGGCGGGGCGGCTGAGCACGGTCTGATAGCGGCCGGAGCCGCCGGGCTCGGCCACCGCCTGCATGCTGGCCACCTTCTCCGCGATGCGCTTCTCCAGGCGCGCCACCCGCTCCTGGCTCTTGGGATTGCTGGCGATCAGCTTCTCCACGTTGAGCAGCAGCTCGGGGGCCAGCAGCTTCTCCCGCACCTCCGGGATGAAGGGGCGGAACTTGGCCCAGAGGAAGAACATCTCCCCTGCCGTATCCAGGAAGAGATCCTCGTGGAGGGCGCCGCGGAGGACGAAGCTGGCCGCCATCTCCCAGAAGGAGACGACCTGGCGCACGTTGTTGCTCTCCGGGGTGGCGAAGGAGGGGATGGCGCGCAGCACGTCCTCCGCGCTGCGCGGCCAGAACTCCAGCACGCAGAAGTTGCGCGCCTTCTTGAGTTCGGGCTCGCGCTTCAGCTCGAAGAGCTGGAGCATGATCTGGGCGTCGGCGGGGCTGGCGTGGTGGAGCATGGGACACCCCCGCCTTTAGCCTAGGGGAAGCGGGAGCGAAGGGCGGCGGCTTTCGCGGCCGGCGGGCGGGGCCGCCACCCGAAACGGTCCCCGGTCCGAATCGGGAAGCGCTAGCCTCGCCCGGCCGCCGCCTGCTTCAGCATCTGCCGCCGCTGGGCGATGCGCTTCTCCAGCTTGGCCACCCGCTCGCGCCCTTCCTTGGTGCTCAGGGCCACCTGCTCGATGCGGGCCATGAATTCAGGCGCCTGCGTCTTCTCCCGCACCTCCTGGAGAAAGGGCTTGAACTTGGCGTAGAGGAAGTACAGCTCGCCGCCCCAGTCGACGAACAGGTCCTGGTTCACCACCCCGCGCAGCACCAGCGAGCAGGCCATGTCCCAATAGGTGATGCCCTGGCGGAACCAGGCATTGCGCTGGCTGCCAAAGTCCTGGATGAGCTTCACGACCTCGTCGGCGGCGTCGGGCCAGAACTCGACTACCAGGAAGTTGCGCGCCTTGCGCAGTTCGGTCTCGCGGCGCAGGTTGTAGAGCTTCATGACCACGGCGGCATCGTCGTGGGTGGGCTTCTTCTGCTTGGCCATGCTGGCTCCTCGGAAGTGAGATGGGAATGAGATGGGGATGCGGGACGGAAAGTCGCGGAAAGTTCAGGCCACCGCCACCGGCTCCCCGGCGCGGGAGTAGTCGCACTCGGAGTTGGGGCAGGAGATCACCGTGCCCGCTTTGCCGGTCTTCTCCACCAGGTAGGCGTGGCCGCAGCGCGGACACTTCTCCGCCAGCGGCTTGTAGGCCGAGGTGAATTTGCACTGGGGATAGCGGGAGCAGCCATAGAAGAGGTTACCGCGCTTGCGTGCCTTCTTCTCCACCAGGTCGCCCTCGCCGCACTCCGGGCACTTCACCCCGATCAGGTTCTGTTTGACGTACTTGCACTCGGGATAGCCGCTGCAGGAGGTGAACTCGCCGTAGCGGCCGTGGCGGATCACCAGGTTGCGCCCGCACTGCGGGCACTTCTCCTCCAGGGGGATGTCGGGGACCTTGCGTCCCTGGTCCAGGCGGCGGGTGGTCTTGCAGTCGGGATAGCCGGTGCAGGCCATGAACTGCCCGAAGCGGCCGCGCTTGAGCACCATGGGCCGGCCGCAGTTCTCGCAGTACTCTTCGTGCTGGGTCTCCTGCAGGTCGGCGGAGTCCAGGTCGGGGAGGTCGATGGGGTTCTCGCGGGTGAAGGAGCAGGAGTTGGGATCGTCCTTCTTGTAGGAGCTGCAGGCGTAGAAGGAGCCGTGCTTGCCCCACTTGATGACCAGGGGCGAGCCGCAGCGCTCGCACTTCTCCTCCGTGGGCTTCTCCATCCGCTTGACGTTCTCCATGTGCTTCTCGGCGAAGCGGAGGTCTTTCTCGAACTTCTTGTAGAACTCGTTGAGGGTGTCGGTGCCGGTCTCCTTGCCCTCCTCGATCTCGTCCAGCTCCTCTTCCAGGCGGGCGGTGTACTGCAAGTCGAAGATGTCGGGGAAATTGGCGACCAGCAGGTCGGTGACCACCAGCCCGATCTCGGTGGGGGCGAACTTGCCTCCCGCCTTCTGCACGTACTGGCGCTCCTGGATGGTGGAGAGGATGGTGGCGTAGGTGGAGGGACGTCCGATGCCGCGCTCCTCCAGCTCCTTGACCAGCGAGGCCTCGTTGTAGCGCGGCGGGGGCTCGGTGAAGTGCTGCTCCGGCTTGAGTTCCTTCAACGTCAGCTTCTGACCCGGCGTTAGCGGCGGCAGCTTGTGCTTGAGGGCCTCGTCCTCCTCGTCCTTGCCTTCCTTGGACTCCTCGTAGACCTTGAGGAAGCCGTCGAACTTCATCACCGAGCCGGTGACGCGGAAGGGGAAGCTCTCGTCCTTGGCGCGGGCGCTGATGTCGACGCTGGTCTGGTCGAAGACGGCGGGGTTCATCTGCGAAGCCACGAAGCGCTGCCAGATGAGCTTGTAGACCTTGTACTCGTCTTCGTGCAGGTAGTGCTTGATCTGGTCGGGGTGGCGGGCGACCGCGGTGGGGCGGATGGCCTCGTGGGCGTCCTGCGCGTCCTTCTTGGACTTGTACAGGATGGGATCCTGGGGCAGGTAGGCGGCGCCGAAGTCGCGCCCGATGAATTCGCGCACCTCCGCCAGGGCGTCGTTGGAGACACGGGTGGAATCGGTTCGCATGTAGGTGATGAGGCCGACCGACCCTTCTTCCCCCAGCTCCACGCCTTCGTAGAGGCGCTGGGCGATCATCATGGTGCGCTTCACGCTGAAGCGCAGCTTGCGCGAGGAGTCCTGCTGCAGCTTGCTGGTGGTGAAGGGAGGATAGGGGTTGCGGCGGCGCTCGCGGGTGTCCACCGCGGCCACCGTCCACTCCGCCTTGCGCAGCTTGGCCTCCAGGGCCTGCGCGGCCTCCTGCTTGGGAACGAGATTCTTTTCGGGATTGGCGCCTACCAGGCTGGCATCGAAGGTGGGCGGCTTGGCGGCGGCCAGATGGGCGTCGAGGGTCCAGTATTCCTGCTTCTGGAAGGCCTTGATCTCGCGCTCGCGCTCCACGATGAGGCGCACGGCCACGGTCTGGACGCGGCCGGCGGAGAGCCCGCGGCGCACCTTGTCCCAGAGCAGGGGCGAGATCTGGTAACCCACCAGGCGGTCGAGCACGCGGCGGGTGAGCTGCGCGTCCACCAGCTTGCGGTCGATCTCGCGGGGCTGCTGGAAGGCCTCCTGTACGGCGCGCTTGGTGATCTCGTTGAAAGTGACGCGGTGGATGGGGACGCGGCTGGCAACCTTCTTTTTCTTCTTCTTGCCGTTGACGGCCTCGCCCCCGAGCTCTTCGGCGAGGTGGGCAGCGATGGCTTCGCCCTCGCGGTCAGGGTCGGGAGCCAGGTAGATGGCTTCGGCGCCGGCGGCGCGCTTCTTCAGGTCGGCCAGGACCTTTTCCTTGCCCGGGATGACGATGTAGTCGGCCTGGAAGTCGTTCTCCAGGTCCACCCCCAGGGTGCTCTTGGGCAGGTCCTTGACGTGGCCCAGCGAGGCCGCGACGGAGTACCCCTTGCCCAGGTATTTCTGGATGGTCTTGGCCTTGGCCGGCGATTCGACGATGACTAAGCCTTTGCTCAAACTCCCTCGATTCTCCCTTGTTGCCTTCGTGCAATGGGTCTCAACCTAGCACGGAATGGCGGAAAAACGCGAATCCGGCACCATTCCTGCTAATGCTCGATTGCTGTGAAGTGGTAGTGCGCGCGGAGCTTAGAAGGCGCGAACAAAATTCTTGCCGGGCAATTGACGAACCTTCCCGGCTAGCTCCAGCTCGAAGAGCGCGGCAAAGATCTCCGATGAGGAAAGCTCCGGCTCCAGCTGCTCCACCAGCTCGTCGATCTGAGTGGCCTCGTCCGTCTTGAGCAGCGCCAGGACCCGCTTTTCGTGCGGGGGCAGCTCCTGGCCCTCGAATAGAGATGCCGTAGCGGGCTCCGCGGTTGCAGAAGGCAGGCGGTCGGCCAGTTGCTGTTTCACGTCCGCGGGCAGCTCTTCCCAGATGTCCTCCCAGGTGGCCACCAGCTTGGCGCCCTGCTTGATGAGCGTGTTTGGCCCCCAGGAGTTCTTGTTGGTCACGTTGCCGGGGACGGCGAACAGTTCGCGGTTCTGCTCCAGGGCGCAGCGCGCGGTGATGCGCGTGCCTGAATACTCGCCCGCCTCGACCACCAGCACGCCCACCGCCATGCCGCTGATGATGCGATTGCGGATGGGAAAGTTCTGGGGCGCGGCGAAGGTGCCCAGGGGGAACTCGCTGGCCAGCGCGCCTCCCAGGGCCAGGATGCTGTCGGCGATCTTCTTGTTCTCGCGCGGGTAGATGACGTCGATGCCGGTGCCGAAGACGGCCACGGTCCGGGCCTTGGCCACGAGGGCGCCGCGGTGCCCGGCGGTGTCCACCCCGCGGGCCATGCCACTGATAATGATGACCC
>DASPRL010000341.1 GCA_035624475.1 Terriglobales bacterium | reverse complement strand
CTGCGGGATCGCCCGCCCGCAGAACTTCTATTTGCAACTGCGCACCGCCGGCATCGAGTACGTCGCCGAAGCCACCTACCGCGACCACCACTTCTACAGCGAGCAGGACGTGCGCGACCTTTTGGCGCTCAAAGAGCGCAGCGGGGCCGGCGGCTTCGTCACCACCGAGAAGGACGCCATCAACCTGGGCGGGCGCTTCGGCGATCTCAAGCCCCTGGCCGTGGTCCCCGTCAAGATGGAGTTGGAGGACGCGGAGCGCTGTCTCGACGGCCTGCTGCAGGTGGTGGCCGCGCGCCGCGGCGTCCCCCTGACTGCCCAGGTTTCGAAATGAGCCGCCCGGCATGAGAAAATCTGGGCACGACTCCCAGCGACCCTGGCCATGAAGAAGCACAACAAATCCGTGGAGCGGCTGACCCGCATCGTGGAGGCCTTCCCGCGCGTCACCGTCACCGTGGTGGGCGACCTGGTGGCCGACGAGTTCGTCTTCGGGGAGATCGCGCGGGTCTCGCGCGAGGCCCCGGTGCTCATCCTCAAGCACCGCGAGCGCAGGGTGGCGCCGGGCGGCGCCGGCAACGCCGTCTACAACCTCGCGGACCTGGGCGTGAACGTGCTTCCGGTGGGAGTGGTGGGCGACGACGAGCAGGGGCGCACCCTGCTGCAGCTCTTCCGCCACAAGCACATCCCTCTGACCGGCATCCAGAAGCTCAAAGGACGCGCCACCGTCACCAAGACGCGCATCCTGGCGGGCCAGACCCATACCGCGCGCCAGCAGGTGGTGCGGCTGGATCGCGAGCCGGAAGATGGCCTCACCCTGCACGCCATGCGCGAGCTGGTGCGCTCCGCCGTCAGCTACGCCAAGACCTCCGACGCGCTGCTGCTCTCCGATTACGGTTACGGCGCGGCCACGCCCGCCATCCTGAAGCTGCTGGGCGCGCGCCTGCCCGGCGGCCTTCCCGTCACCCTGGATTCCCGCTATCGCCTGCTGGAGTTCAGCGGCGCCACCGCGGCTACCCCCAACGAGCCCGAGATCGAGGCCGCGCTGGGGGTGCGCATCGGCGGCGACACGGCGCGCCTGCTCTCCGCCGGCAAGGCGGTCATGAGCCGCATGGGCTTGCAGTCGCTGGTCATCACCCGCGGGCGCGACGGCCTGGTGGCCTTCGCCCGCGGGCAGAAGCCGGTGGAGATCCCCATCCACGGCTCCGACCAGGTCACCGACGTGACCGGGGCGGGCGACACCGTGATCGCCGTCTTCACCGCGGCGCTGGCGGCGGGCGCCGACGCCGAGAGCGCCGCCCGCCTGGCCAACGTGGCCGGCGGCATCGTGGTCATGAAACGCGGCACCGCTACCGTCTCGCAGGCCGAACTCCTCGCCGCCCTGGAGACGGCGTGAGCCGCGCCCCCCGCCGGCCGCGGCGCAAGGTGATGAGCCGCCGCGCCCTGCGCGCCCAGGTGGCACGCTGGCGGCGGGCGGGCGAACGCGTCATCCTCACCAACGGCTGCTTCGACGTCTTCCACGTCGGGCACGTGCGCTACCTGCGCGGCGCCAAGGCGCTGGGCGGGCGCGTGATCGTCGCCGTCAACGCCGACGCCGGCGTGCGCCGGCTGAAGGGCGCGGGCCGCCCCGCCATGCCCGCCCGCGAGCGCGCCGAGATCCTGGCCGCGCTGGAGTGCGTGGACGCGGTGGTCATCTTCCCCGAGCCCGACGTGCGCGCCCTGGTGCGCACCCTCCGCCCCGACATCCACGCCAAGGGCACCGACTACAGCGCGCGCTCGGTGCCGGAGCGCGACGCGGTCGAGGCCTGCGGCGGGCGCGTGGCCATCGTGGGGGACCGTAAGCGCCACTCTTCCACCGCCATGCTGCACGCGCGGCGCGCGCGCCGCTGACCATGCGCCGGACCGCCCCGAACCCGAAGCTGGCCGCGGCGCGGGAAGGGCTGGAGCGCATCCTGCTGCTGCGCCTCGGCTCCATGGGCGACATCATCCACACTCTGCCGGCGCTGGCCACCCTGCGGCGTGCTTTCCCCGCCGCCACCCTGGCGTGGGTGGTGGAAGAGCGCTGGGCCGGCCTGCTGGCCGCGCGCCCCGGCGTCTCCCGTCCCGGCAGCTCCGAGATGCCGCTCCTGAACGCGATCCACACCGTGAACCTCAAGGCCTGGCGGCAGGCCTTTCACAAGCCGCAGACGTGGAAGGAAGGCCGCGCGCTCTTCCGCGAGCTGCGCCAGGGAGCTTACCAGGCCGCCATCGACTTCCAGGGCGCGGTGCGCTCGGCGCTGCTGATGAAGTGGTCGGGTGCGCCCTTGCGCGTGGGCGCCAGCCGCCCGCGCGAATCCGCCGCCGGCCTCTACTACACGCGGCGCGTCCCCTTCCGCGGCCGGCATGTGGTGGAGCACAACCTGTCGCTGGTGGAGGCGCTGGCCCCGGGCGCGCCGCCGGTCCTCGAGTTCCCATTGCCCATCGATCCCGCCGCCGAAGCCTGGGCCGACGCCGAACTCCAGCGTCGCGGGCTGGCCAGCTTCGCCATCCTGACCCCGGGGGCGGGCTGGGGCGCCAAGCAGTGGCCTCCGGCGCGCTACGGGGAAGTGGCGCAGGGGCTGGCGCGTCACGGCCTGCGCTCGCTGGTGAACGCCGGCCCGGGGGAGGAGGAGATCGCGCGCGCGGTGGTGGAGGCCTCGGGGAGCACGGCGCAGGCGTTCACCTGCTCGCTGGCGGAGCTGATCGCGCTGACGCGGCGCGCGCGGCTGGCGATGGGCGGCGACACCGGGCCGCTGCACCTGGCCGCCGCCCTGGGCGTGCCCGTGGTGGGCATCTACGGCCCCACCGACCCGGCGCGCAACGGGCCCTTCGGGGCGCGCTGCCGCGTGCTGCGCAGTCCGGAGAGCCGCACCTCGCACGCCCGCCGCGCCGCTCCCGAGGAAGGGCTGCTCAGCCTCACCTCCGCCGGCGCGCTGCGGGCGGCGCGCGAACTGCTGGCAGGTGCGCCGTGAGCTGGGCGCGCGTGGCGCGGCGCATCCGCGTGCCGGCCGGCTTTCTGCTCACCGCCGTCTATCTGTGGCAGGCGCATCCCACCGCGCGCTCCATCGCCGTGGGCGGCGGCATCGCCTTCTGCGGGCTGGCACTGCGCGCCCTGGCCTCCGGGCACGTGCGCAAGGACCGCCAGCTCACCACCACCGGGCCCTACGCCTACACCCGCAACCCGCTCTACCTGGGATCGCTGGTGGTAGTGGCGGGCTTCGCGGTGGCGGGATGGAATCCCTGGCTGGCGGCGGGCGTGCTGCTGCTCTTCTTCCTCCTCTACCTGCCGACCATCTCCTCGGAGGAGGAATACCTGCGGCAGAACTTCCCCGAGTTCGCGGAGTACGCGCAGCGGGTACCGCGGCTGGTGCCGCGGCTGCCGGCGGAGAAGCCGGCGGGAGGCGGGTTTTCCCGCGACCTTTACCGGCAGCATCGCGAGTACAATGCCCTGTTGGGGGCCGCGGCGATGCTGGCGGCCCTGCTCGTCAAGCTGCTGTGGCGGTTGCGCTGACGTGCCCCGGACCCGCTTGCTCCTTCGGCTCTTCCAACTCGCGTGCGTGGGACTGCTGGCCACGGCGGCCGCCGCGCAGACCCGGCCCAGTCCCGCGCCACCCCAGGCGCCGCCGGCGGCGACCTCCACCATCGGCTCGGCCTCGCACATCCGCCCGCCCGCGCCCGGCTATCGCTTCCCCGGGAAGCTGACCTACGTCTACAGCGTGGACTGGCGGCTGTGGAACGCGGGCACGGCCACGCTGCACATGGAGTCCGCCGGCGCGCAGCAGAAGGTGAACGGCGCCGCCGACTCCATCGGCTTCGCCGCCGTGCTGTTCACCGTGCACACCCGCTTCGAGTCGCTTTTCGATCCCGCCACCTTCTGCTCCGCCAGCCTGCACAAGCAGAGCCAGGAGGGCGCGCGCCGCCGCGACACCTGGATCCGCTTCGACTACGCCGCCGGCAAGCGCCTGCTCGACGAGAAGGACCTGAAGACCGGCAAGAGCAAGCACACCGAGGCGCCCATCCCCGGCTGCATCACCGACGTGCTCTCCGGGATCTACTACCTGGCCTCGCTGCCGCTCACCGTGGGCAGCACCTACTACTTCCCGCTCAACGACGGCGGGCAGACGGTGGACGTGAAGGCGCACGTGGAGGCGCGTGAGACCATCAAGACCGAGGCCGGGACCTTCCAGGCGCTGCGGGTGCAGCCGGAGGCGGCCTCGGGGGTGCTCAAGGACCGCGGCCAGGTGTGGATCTGGTACTCCGACGACGCCGCCCATATCCCGGTGCAGGCGCGCGCCCGCATGTTCTGGGGGACGCTCACCGTGCACCTGGTGCGGGTGGAGCATCAGTAGAGGCGCTCCGGGCGGCCCGCCGCCGCGCCCAGCCCTGACCAAGCGTTACCGGGCTGGTTCCAGTCACGGTATATTCATTCGCCATTAACTTGGGTGTAACGGCCATGCCCTATAAACGGTGCATGGCTGGCGTTGCAGCCGACACGCTGATCCTCAGCGACCTGCACCTGGGGTCGGAGGTGAGCCGGGCCCGGGAGGCGCTGGCGCTGCTGCGGCAGAGTTCCTTCCGCCGGCTGATCCTGCTGGGCGACATCTTCGCCGATCTCAACTTCGCCCGCCTCAAGAAAGACCACTGGAAGTTCCTCTCCTGCATCCGCAAGCTCTCCAATCCCAAGCGCGGGGTGGAGGTGGTGTGGGTGGAAGGCAACCACGACCTGGGCCTGGCCAGCGTGATGTCGCACCTGGTGGGAGTGCGGGTGTACCGCGAATACCGCTGGAGCTATGCCGGCATCCCGCATCTGGCCATCCACGGGCACCAGTTCGACGACTTCTTCACCAAGCACGGCCTGCTGGGGCGCCTGGCCGCGCTGGTCCACCTGGAACTGCAGCGCTTCGACCTCAAGGGCAAGCGCTTCACGCGCTCGCTGGACGGCTGGAACACGCGCTGGATGCGGCTCTCGCACAAAGTGTCGGGCGGGGCGCTGGCCCACGCCCGCCGCCGGGGCGCGGCCCGCATCTTCTGCGGGCACACCCACGTGGCCCTGCAGGTGGAGCGCGACGGCATCCAGTACTTCAACTGCGGGGGCTGGGTGAACGAACCCGCCACCTACATCACGGTAGGCGAGGAGGGGGTGCGGATCCATGAGTACAGCCACACTGACGATCGTGATCCCGGCGAAGAACGAGGCGCTGCTGCTGCCGCGCCTGCTGACCTCGCTGACCCGGCAGACCTACTGCCGGAACTCGCGGCCGAAAGTGTTCGTAGCTGACGCCGGCTCCACCGACGGCACCCCGGAGCTGGCCCTGCGCTTTCGCGACCGCCTGGACGTGAGCGTGATCCCCGGCGGTTATCCCTCCACCGGACGCAACGCCGGCGCCCGCCGCGCCGAGAGCGACTACCTGCTCTTCATCGACGCCGACATGGAGTTTCACGATCCCACGCTGATCGAGCGCGCCGTGGAGCGCATGCAGAAGCGCCGCCTGCACTGCCTGACCACCACCATCTGGTGCATCGGCGGCAACTGGCTCGACCACGCCGTCTACCTGGGCAACAACCTGGTGCAGCACCTCTCCCGGCTGGGAATGCCCTTCAGCACCGGCATGTTCATGATGTTCGAGCGCAAGCGCTTCTGGGAGCTGGGCGGCTTCGACGAGAAGGTGCTGTACGCGGAAGACTACTGGCTGAGCAAGAAGGTCTCGCCCCGGCGCTTCACCGTCATCCACGGGGGCGCCTTCACCGGCAACCGCCGCTTCCGCAAGATGGGGCACGGCAAGATCGTGGGCATGTTCCTGCGTACCGCCCTCAACAGCTGGAACCAGAGTTACTTCTTGCGCGACCACAAGTATTGGTCCTAGAAAGGAAAGCCATGGAGCGGACCGGCGTCCGAGAGCAGGGGCACCGAGCGGTCTTCCGCACCTCCGTGCAGGTGGCGGCGGTGTGCTACCGGCGGCAGTCCCACGGCGTCGAGTTCCTGCTGGTGCGCACCAGCAGCGGCAAGTGGATCTTCCCCAAGGGCCGCGTCCACGAACTGCTCTCCGACAGCGAAGCTGCCCTGCGCGAGGCCTGGGAAGAGGCGGGGGTGATCGGCAGCATCGATCCCGAGTGCTTCCATTCGTTCTGGTACTTCAAGGGCTCGCGGGGCAGCGACCTGGAGGAGCCGGCGGTGCTGATGAAGGCCTACCTGGTGGAGGTACTGCACCAGCATCCGCCGCAGGAGGAAGACCGGATGCCCACCTGGTTCGCGGCCGCGGAGGCGCGGCGCCGCCTGGGCCAGGACCGCGACCTGCGCGCCCGCGGCCCTCTGCTGGGCGTCATCGCGCAGGCCCTGGCCCGGCTTCCCCAAGCGTAAGGCCCCAGCCTCCCGCCACGCCCGCATCCAGCCCGGGGGTCTCCACAAAAAAAATCGGACAGCTGGGCCAAAGCCACACGGCCCAGCTGTCCATGCGAGGGACGGCGGTGCATGTCCGCGTTCAGAGATAGCACCGGCGTGCGACGCAGGTATTGCGCGGCGATGAATCTTGCGTGAAACCCGCGCGCCCGGCCGCTCGGGGCGGCGTGCGGGCGCGAATTTACCGGGCTGTAACCTGCCTGTAGAACGACGTTCACATAGGCTGCCTAGACTGGCGCGGCATGGAAGCCAGGGTCGTGGGCTCGGCCAAGGCGGCAGGGACGGGGCGGGGGCAAAGCCGCGCCAAGCCCGCCGTCTTCCTGGTGGAAGATGACCAGGACATCTCGCGGCTGATCCGCTTCCACCTGGAAGGGGCGGGGTTCGCGGTCACCGTCTTCCCCGGCGCCACCGCGGTGCTGAAGGCGGCCGAGGAAGCGCTGCCCTCGCTGTTCCTGCTCGACATCATGCTGCCGGGCGGCGACGGCTTCGAACTCTGCCGGCGCATCCGCGCCAACCGCCTGCTGGCCAACGTGCCCATCATCTTCGTCACCGCCAAGACGGAAGAGGCCGACCGGGTGACTGGGCTGGAGCTGGGCGCCGACGACTACGTGGTCAAGCCCTTCAGCCCGCGCGAGCTGGTGGCTCGGGTGCACGCCGCCCTGCGCCGCTATCAGCGGGTGGAGAGCACGCCCACGGTGAAGTTCGACGCCGTGGAGATCGACTCCGAAGCCATGGTGCTGAAGGTGGCGGGCCGGGAAGTGGCCACCACCACCATGGAATTCCGTCTGCTCCACTACCTGGCCGCGCACCCCCGCCTGGTGCTGAGCCGCGACCAGCTCCTGGACGCGGTCTGGGGCCAGACCCATTACGTGAGCCCGCGCACGGTGGATGTCTACGTGCGCCGCATCCGCGCCAAGATCGAGCAGGACCCCGACCAGCCCCGCTACCTCAAGACCGTGCGCGGCATGGGCTACCGCTTCGAGCTGCCCGCCTGAAGAATTTACCGTTCTTTCATCTGGGCGCAATCGCCGTGTAACAGGGGCCCGCTAGAGTCGGCGACGAAGTGCCACCTCCTGAGGCACCTCGCCGCCTGGAGTTCCCCAACTCCGCGGCTTCCTACCCTCCGGCCCGTTCCTTCCAAGGTGGAACGGGCCGGCCTCTTTTCGAGGACAGCCGGGCCTGCTGATTTCAAGAAAAGTTCATTCCCAGGACATACGCGCGCAATCCGCGGAGGCTAGGCTCCGGCGGTGCGCTCCCTTCCCGGGACGCACGGCCGCGCGGAGCCCGCTCCGCCGGAAGCACAACTCAACGCAAAGCATGGAGGATGCATGAAGTCTTTCGCTGACCATCTGCGGACCACGGTCCGCAAGACCACCGCCGTCCTGGCCCTGGCCGCGCTGCTGACCGGCGCGGGAAGCGTGCCCGCTTTCGCCGGCCCGCCTCCCGGCGACACCGCCACCCCCATCCGTCACCTGGTGATCATCTTCCAGGAGAACGTCTCCTTCGACCACTACTTTGCCACCTATCCTGTCGCCACCAACCCGGGGGGCGAGCCGGGCTTCGTCGCGCGCCCCGGCACGCCTTCGGTGAACGGCCTGAATGCGGCCTTGCTCGGCCAGAACCCGAACCAGGTCAATCCCTTCCGCCTGGACCGCGGCCAGGCCGCCACCTGCGACCAGGACCACAACTACACCGACGAGCAGAAGGCCTACCACGGCGGGCTCGCCGACCTGTTCGTACAGACGGTGGGCAACGGGCCGGGCACGGACGGCACCCTCACCTGCCACCGCACCGACGTCATGGGCTACTTCGACGGCAACACCGTGACCGCGCTGTGGAACTACGCCCAGCACTTCGCCATGAGCGACAACAGCTTCAACACCACCTTCGGGCCCTCGGCGCCGGGGGCCATCAACCTGGTCTCGGGGCAGACCGGCGGCGCCCTCCCGGCCGACCTCACCACTCCCTTCGGCGACGACACGGTGGAGGGCACGCTCATCAGCGATGCCCAGCCCGCCTTCGACGACTGCGACAACCGCGAGACGGTGGAGATGACCGGACAGAACGTGGGCGACCTGCTCAACGCGGCCGGCGTCACCTGGGGCTGGTTCGAGGGCGGCTTCCGGCCCACCGCGGTGGTGGCAGGCAAGGCCGTCTGCGGCGCCACTCACCTCGGCAGCGACGGCAAGCCCAAAGGCGACTACATCCCGCACCACCAGCCCTTCCAGTTCTACGCCTCCACCTCCAACCCGCACCACCTGCCTCCCAGCTCGGTGAGCATGATCGGGAAGACCGACCAGGCCAATCACCAGTACGACCTGATCGATTTCTGGGCGGCGGTGGACCACGGCAACATGCCGGCGGTCAGCTTCCTGAAGGCCCCGGCCTTCCAGGACGGGCACGCCGGCTACTCCGATCCCCTGGCCGAGCAGACCTTCCTGGTCCAGACCATCAACCGGCTGCAGCGGACGCCGGAGTGGAACAGCATGGCCATCATCATCTCCTACGATGATTCCGATGGCTGGTACGACCACGTGATGCCGCCCATCGTGAGCCAGTCCAGCACGGTGGACGACGCGCTCGACGGGCCGGGCAACTGCGGGACCACGCCCGTGGGCGGCATCCCCGGCCGCTGCGGCTACGGCCCCCGCCTGCCCCTGCTGGTGATCTCGCCCTTCGCCAAGGTCAACTTCGTCGACGGCACCACCACCGACCAGTCCTCCATCCTGCGCTTCATCGAGGACAACTGGGACCTGGGGCGGATCGACGGGTCGTTCGACGCCAAGGCGGGCTCGCTGCTCAACCTGTTCGACTTCCACGGACACCGCGCCGGGCGCCTGTTCCTGGATCCGGGCACGGGCCTTCGCCTCGACGGCGACGACGATCACTGAGCCTGTTGCCTTCCCAGCCGGCCCGCTGCGCTCCGTCGCGCGGCGGGCCTTTCTCTTGTGCCGGGGAATTCACCCAGGATTCATCCGGGCGCCATCGCGATGTCATCCCGCTTGGTTAGCCTGAAAGGGAGGCAGGAAAGGGGGGAACGAGGATGGACGCGAAGTACAACCGCATCATCGACCACGTGGCCGTGCGGCTGGCGCTCTACGTCCTAGGCTTCGGGACGTGGCTCTGCCTGGCCACGCTGCTGCTAGCGGCGGCGGGCCAGTAGGGCCCGTCGCTTCCACGGCGCCCGCCGCCGGGTTCAGGGACGGGGTCTTCGGGTCAGGATGGCGCTGCCGACGCAGATGAAATCGTAGTGCTGCAGCGCCTCCAGGTTGCGCGCGGCCGCCAGTTGCAGCACGCTCTCCCACAGCGTCTCCACCTGCTCCGGGGGCATGTCCTTGGTCGCTCCCCAAAACTTCGAGGGATGGAACCAGATGCGTTCCTGCTTCTCGCTGGTGGTCACCTCATCCTCCCTACACAGTTAGGCGTTAGGCTGGACATCCCGACTGCTCCCGTGCTCGCGCACGGCCTAGGGTTCGTTGCGGGCCAGGTCGAATTCGGTCTGCCGCTGGCGGGCGGGGACGTGGCGCAGACTGCGTCCCTCCACCAGATAGAAAAGTTCCTCGGCCAGGTTCTTGCCGTGATCGCCGGCGCGCTCTAAGGCTTGCGCCATCAGCAGCACGTCGATGCGCCGGGCGGTGTCGTCCTGATCTTTGCTCTGCAGGTGCCGGTGGAAGGCGGAGTGGCGCATGGCGTCGAGCCGGCTGTCGGCCTGCACCGCGCCGCGCGCCGGTTCCAGGTCGCGTTCCAGGAATCCCTGGTAGAGTTGCCCCAACTGCGCCTCCACAACCTGCGCCATCTCCGTCAGGAGCTGGGCATCGGGCTTGGGCAGGCGGGGATGGGAGCGCTGCAGCCGCATGGCCACCCACAGCACCAGGTCCCCGATGCGTTCCAGGTCGATGATGAGCTTCAAAGACGCCAGGATCTCGCGGGCGTCCTGCTCCGAGACCTGGGCGAGGGCGCGCGGGATCTCTTCGTCGATGGCGCGCTCGAGCTGGTCGAGTTCCTTCTCGCAGTCCTTGATGGCCAGGAAGGCCAGGCCGGAGGGCCGGACCAGCGCCTCGCGCAGGTTCCCGACCGCGTCCTTGGCGACCAGGAAGGCGCCCAGCGCCATCTTCATCAGGCGATGCTGCGGTGAGCCCCGCCGGGCGGCGCCTCCCCGGCGGCCGCGCGTGCCGTTGGCAGGCGCGGGGCGCAGAACGGATGCGGAGCGGCGGGCCGATTCCATGCGGCTCCAGTCTATTCTTTCAATGTTACGGGAATATGAAATCGCAACCCCTCTTTCGGAGGGGCTGGGCGCGACCCTATTGCACGCGGAAGCGCTCGCGGATGAGCCGCTGCAGGCGCGGCTTGTAGAGGATATCGAAGGCCAATTCCTTGCCCGGGAACAGGGTCAGGGCGGCGCGGCGCGTGTCGGCGGCCAGTTGCGAGGCTTCCTCCAGGGTCAGGTTGGGGTCCTGGCCCAGCACCGACATCACCATGCTCATCATGATCTGCAGGCGGCGGAGCCTGCGGTTCTCTTCTTCGCGCTCCGCCTGGCGGCTGGAGGCGGGTGGGTCGGCGCCTGCTTCCGGATTCTCCATGTTCGGCCCCTGGCGGCCTGCCCCGCCGCCCTCGCGTTACCAACCCCGGAGCCGCCCCCGCGCGCCCCCAGGGCTACTTGCTTGGATGATCCGAGCCGGAGGGGAATGATGCGCCGCCGGCCGCCGCCCTCTACATGGGCGGGTTGATGTCGATCTGCTTGTTCCAATCCCACCAGGTGATGGTCGCCTGGTTCATGACCATGCGGTAGGGCATGTGGTCGCTCACGCCGACGCAGACGTTGGTGGTCATGTCCTTGTCACGGCCGGCGGCGGGATCAGCGGCCAGGGTGACGATGTACTCCTGGCAGGTGTTGCCCTCCACCGTCTGCAGACTGCCCACCGTGATGCTGGCTTTCTTCAACTGATCGAAGACGTCGGAGACGCCCTTGCTGGAGGAGTCGCCCGCGCCGCCGCTGCTGCGCATGCCGCCGCCGGGTGCGCCGCCCGACGCGCTCTGGGCCCCCGGACACATGCCGATCCCCATCCCCGCATGGGTGGCGGGCATCTTCATCCAGTTGCCCCCGATCCGCGCCCAGGAATCGTTGCCGATGTGCACGCTCTCGAAGCTCTGCCGGCCCATGCTGCTGGTCATGTGCTCCTTGTCGGGGCAGGAGACCTCCAGCAGGGTCTCGCCCTTGCCGCCCTCCATGGTCATGCGCTGGCGCCAGCTCTTGGCTTCGTGCATGTTGGACCAGGCGCGGGCCAGCTCCACCACGGGCGCCGCCGCGCCCACCTTGGCCTCGATCTTCTCCGTCATCGAGGGCGTGGCCGTACCCTCCTCCTTCTTGGAGCAGCCGCTCGTCGTCAGCAGCAGTCCCGCCGCTACCGCCAATATCCACACGCGTTTCATGGAACTCCTCGTGGAAGAGAATACCGGGTGGATGAACCCCAACCCTTCCCGGCATCATACACCCGAAGGCAAGCCATCCCCCTGCCTCCGGGTGGAGGCCGCGGGACGCGGGAGTGCGGTAGGATAGCGGTGGAGTCGGAGGTGGACCATGAGCGACCCGGCCAAGGAACAGGAGACCCGGCTTTCCCCCGAACCCAACGAACGCCTGGTGGCGGTCTTCGACGCCAAGGATGACGCCGAGGCACTGGTGGTGCGCGGCCTGCTGGAGTCGCAGGGCATCGAGGCTCTGCTCACCGGCTCCGAGGCCGAGAAAGACCTCTGGCCCGGCGGAACGGGCGGCTGCCTGATCCGGGTACGCGAGGAGCGCGCCGAGGAGGCCCGCCGCATCATCGCGGAATACCGCGACGCTCCTCCGCTGGAAGAAAGCGACATCACCGACGACTCGGCTGCGACGGGCTGACCCCGTTGCCGTCGAGGTAGAAGGTGAGCGCCCCCAGCATGTCGGTGCGGTAGACGGCGGCGTGCGCGGCCAGCAGCCGCTCCACCACCTCGGGCTTGGGATGGCCGAAGGAGTTGCGGAAGCCCACCGAGATAGCCGCGTAGCGCGGCTGCACCGCCGTCAGCAGCTCCGCCGTGGTGGAAGTGGCGCTGCCGTTGTGGGCCACCTGCAGCAGCGCGGCCTGCGGCAGCTCCTCCACCAGCACCTGCTCGATGCGCTTCTCCGCGTCTGCCTCCAGCAGCGCCGAGGTCCCCTGATAGCTCAGCAGCAGGACCACGGAGTCGTTGTTGCGGGGACGAGCGGCCGGCTTCCAGTCTCCGGGCGGGGCCAGCACCTCCACCGTCGCGCCCCCGAAGTCGAAGCGCTCTCCCTGGCGGCGCTCCACCACGCGGACCCCCTGCGCCCTGGCCTGCGCCATCAGGGCCTGGTAGGCGGCGGTGGGCGGGTTGGGCCCCACCCACAATTCGCGGGGGCGGAAGTTGGCCAGCACCGCGGGCATCCCGCCGATGTGGTCGGAGTGGCCGTGGGTGAGCAGCACCGCGTCCAGGCGGCGGATGCCGCGCGACCACAGGTAGGGCGAGACCACGTCCTCGCCGAAGTCCAGGGTGGCGGCCTGGCCCAGCGGCCCTCCCGCATCCACCAGCAGGGTCTGTCCCTGGGGCGAGACCACCAGCAGCGATTGCGCCTGGCCCACGTCCAGCATGGTGACTTCGAGGACGCCTGCCCGGAGCTGGGGCGGGCGAGGCACCAGCGAGACCCAGGCGGCGGCCGCCAGCAGCCCGGCCAGGCCCACCACCGCCAGCGCGCGCCGCCGCGGCGCCAGCAGCAGGGCCAGGGCGAAGGCACCGGCGGCGAAGAGGGCGGCGGAGAGCGACGGCGTCGCCACCCGCAGGTCGGCCACCCGCAGGCCGCCCAGAAGCCCCACGGTCCCGGTCATGATGCGGACCAGCACCGCGGTCAGCGCCGCCGGAAGACGCGCCAGCGCGCTGGAGACGACGCCCAGCGCCAGGGTGATCACCGCCGCCGGCATCAGCAGCCCGGCCAGAGGCACGACCACGATGTTGGCGGGCAGGGCCAACAGCAGCGCGCGGTGGAAGTACCAGGCCATGGGCAGGGCCAGCGCCACCTGCATCACGGCGGAGACCGCGAGCACGTCGAAGAGATTGAGCACCGCCTCCGCGCCCGTGCCCACCAGCCAGCGCGCGTGGCGGGCGGCGATGGCGGCGCGGTCCTGGGGATTGCTGGCGCGGCCGGTGGCCAGGGGCGCCAGCACCGCCAGGCGCTCCGCCAGCATCCGCAGGTCCAGCCGGAACTGGGCCAGCCGCGGCTCCAGGGTCACATCGTAGGCGAGGCTCTCGAGCACGCGGAGGGCGCGGCGGTAGGGAGCGGAGGTCCTCTCGAGCAGCGGCAGGGCGATGCCGCCGATGGCCAGCACCGCCAGGAAGGTCAACTGGAAGCTGGGGTCGAAGAGCGCGCGCGGATCCAGCACCAGCAAGCCCAGCCCCGCCGCCCCGATGGCGTTCAGCGGGGCGCGTTCGCGGTAGAGCAGGCGGGCTCCCAGATAGAGGGCCAGCATGAGCGTGGCTCGCCAGATGGGCGCGCCCCCGGTGGTCAGGCAGGCGTAGAGCACGGTCAGCAGCACGGTGAGCAGGGTGGCGGCGGTCTCGCCCACCCGCATCCGTCGCAGGACCCAGAGAAAGAAGAAGGCCAGGATCCCGACATTCAGCCCCGAGACCACCAGCACGTGATAGACGCCGCTGCGCTGGAAGTTGACCCGGGTGCCGCGATCGATGCCGGAGTGCTCGCCCAGCACCATGGCCTCGAGCACGGGAGCGTCCTGGGGGCCCCACAGGGCCTCGATCTCAGCCAGGATGCGGCGCTGTACCGCGCTGCGGGCCGCCAGCCAGCGGCTGCCGCGGAAGCCCTCCAGCCGCTCCAGCCGGTCGGCCCGCACCGGAGCCAGGGCGGCGATGCCTTGCCCCGCCAGCCAGCTCCGGTAATCGAAGGCGCCGGGGTTGCCGTAGTTGTGCGGCGGACGCAGCTTGGTGGTGAAGCGCAGGCGTTGGCCGTAGCGCAGGGCCGCGAAGGCGGCGCCCACGGACTCGTCCTCTTCGTCCTCGTCGGAGGAGGGTGAGGCGTAGACGCTGAGGCGCAGGCCCGCCGCCGGCGTCGCGCTCCCCTGCGGACCCGAGACCTCCTCGGTCTCGACGTCCACCTGCTGGCGCTGGCCCCCGAAAGCGCCGGGACGGAAGACGCCGTCGCGGGTGACGTGCGCCGTGACCGTGATCTCGCGCCCGTCCAGGAAGGGCGCCAGCTCCGCCGGCCCGCCATCGATGCCGCGGAGCTGCAGGTTGAGCGCGCCCAGCAAGCCCAGCGACGCCAGCGCCAGCGCCTGCGCCGCACGCAGGTGAGGTCTCAGGAAATATGCGGCCGCGACCAGAAAGATGGCGGTTCCCGCCAGCCACCACAGCGGCGGGCGCCAGGCGTAGCTGCCGGCCACGATGCCGGCGGCAAAGGCGAGGGAGGCGAAGAGGAGCGGCTGGCGGCTGGTCCCGGAGGGCGGGGCCAGGCCCGGAGCTGGGTGGGCGGCGTCCATGCTTGCCTTCCGGGCTCCCCACCAGAGCCCGCGTTCAGCGCGCCAGGTGCAGCACGCTCTCGATATGAAAGGTCTGCGGGAACAGGTCCACGAGGTGGACCTGCTCCACCCTGAAACCTAATTCTAGCAGCCCGCGCAGGTCGCGGCTCAGCGTGGCCGGGTCGCAGGAGACATAGGTCAGGCGCGGCGCCGCCAGCCGCCCCAGCAGACGCACCACCTTTTCGCCCAGCCCTGCGCGCGGCGGGTCCACCACTACCAGGCCGGCGGCGCTCCGCGTCTTGCGCTCCAGGTACTCCTGGGTGGTGGCATGGAAGCACTTCACCTGGGCGGGAACGTTGTGCTTCAGGTCGGCGTAGGTGGGCGCGGCCGATTCCACCGCCAGCACCCGCTCGAAGCCGGCGGCCAGCACGGTCGAGAACAGGCCCACCCCCGCGTAGAGGTCCAACGCGGTCGTGCCGCTGCGCCCCGCCGTGACCACTTCGACCAGTTCGTCGGCGAGGTGGCGGTTGGTCTGGAAGAACGATCCGGCGCTGACCCGGTAGGAGGCGCGGCGCGTGGCGTAGGTGAGCCCGCCCTCCCCCAGCAGGACCTCGGGGCGGGCCTCGGGGCCGCGGAAGAATGCCAGGCTGGCCACCTCCGGCAGGACCGCGGCCACGTCCTGCGCCAGCGCCTCCGGAAGCTCCGCCTCCGCCGCGGCATGGAACTCGAGCGCGAGCTTGCGGTCCTCGGCATCGGCGAAGATCTCCACCTCCTGCAGGCCGCCCCCGAGTCTCTGCGCGCGACCCAGCTCCCACAAAGCGGCGAGGGCGTGGTTGATCAGCGGCGAGCTGATGGGACACTGCTCCACCGCCAGCAGCCGGTGCGATCCCATGCGGTGGTAACCCAGGGAGAACGGCTGTGCCTGCACCCGCACGCGGGTGCGGTTGCGGTAGCTCCAGGGCGGAGAGGGATGGACTTGGATCTCTCCCGGCGATTCCAGCTTGGCGGTGCGGCGCAGGGTCTCGCGCAGGATGGCGGCCTTCACCGCCACCTGGTGCTCGTAGGCGGCGTGCTGGTAATGGCAGCCGCCGCACTGCGTGAAGTAGGGACAGGCGGGGGCGACGCGCTGGGGCGAGGCTTCCAGCACGCGCTCCACGCGGGCGCGCGCGAAGCCCGGCTTTTGCTCCGCCAGCGCCGCCTCCACGCGCTCGCCCTCCAGCACGAAGGGCAGGAAGATGGCCTTGCCGCGGCCACGCTCGTCGCCGGGCAGGCGCGCCAGCCCGTCGCCGCCGTAGATCAGCTTCTCGATGGTGAGTTCCAAGCCTTCGGTTGTAGCGGATTCCCGCCGCCGGCGCAATCGGCCGGCTACTTGACCTGGCCGGCGGCGGCTTTGGCCTGGCTCAGGACGGGCGCCGGCAGAGGCGCGTAGCCCTGCTCCCGCGCTATCTCCTGCCCGCTGCTCAGCGCCCA
>DASPRL010000340.1 GCA_035624475.1 Terriglobales bacterium | reverse complement strand
CGTTCGTGGCCGCTCCAATTTCCTGTGAGAATTTGTACACCTCGGTCACAACGTCCGATATCTTGTGCAGCGCCGAACCCAGATCGTTCCCCAGGCTTAAGCCTTCCTCCACGATCCGCGTGCTGTGCTCCATGTTCTCTACGGCCTGCCGTGCTTCTCTCTGAATGCTCTCGATCAGGTCCGCGATTTCCTTCGTCGATTGCGTCGACTTTTCCGCCAGCTTGCGCACTTCGTCGGCCACCACCGCGAAGCCCAGGCCGTGCTCGCCGGCGCGCGCCGCTTCGATGGCGGCGTTGAGCGCCAGCAGGTTGGTCTGCTCCGCCAGGTCGTCAATGACCTCGATGATCTTGCCGATGTCGTCGGCGCGCTGGCCCAGCACGGCGATGATCTCCGCCGACTGGTGGATGGCGGTGTTGATGCGCCCCAGGCCGTCGGTGGCTTTTTCCATGGTGGCGATGCCGCTGTGCACCTCTTCCCGGGAGCGCTGCGAGATGTCGAGCAGCACCTTGGCGGTGTCGGCCACGCGCTGGATGGAGGCCACCATCTCGTCGATGGAGGCCGAAGTCTCGGAGACGCTGGAGGCCTGCGTCTGCGTGTTCTTCACCATGTTCTGCACGTTGATGCTCATCTCGTGCATGGTGCTGGTGACTTCGTCGATGGCGCTGGAAGCGGTCACGCTGATCTTGGCGGACTCGTCCGAAGCGTCGGCCACCTGATTGGAACCGCTGGCCACCTGGGCGGCGCTGTCGCGCACGCTCTTGACCAGGGCGCGCAGGCCCTCGGTCATGCGGCTGAAGGCGTGGGCCAGGGTGTCGCGCTTGGAGCGCGGCTCCACCGAGACCGTGAGGTCGCCGCCGGCGATGGCCTCGGAAACCGCCGCCATCTCGCGCAGGTAGCCCACCATGTTGTTGAAGGTCTTGGCCAGCTCGCCGATCTCGTCTTGCCGGTCGATGTCCACCTTCTGGTCGAGGTCGCCGGAGTCGCCGATCTCGCGCGCCACCGCGATCAGGTGGCCCAGGGGATCGGTGATGGCCCTGCTGGTCTTGCGACTGATCACGAAGCCTGCGCCCAGGGCCAGCGCGAAGAAGATGAAGGAGGCCCACAGCGTGACCGCGCTGGCCGTGTCATCCTCCTTCTGCGACACCTCCAGGGCATCCTCCACCGGGGCCTGGGACTTCTGCAGCCAGCCGGCGGGGTCCAATTGCAGATAGGAGATCTGGAGCTCGGCCACGGTGGCGTTGCCCGCGTCCACCTGCTTGCGCTTGTCGATGAGGGGATCGGCGAATTCCGTCTTCCACTTCGCTTCCAGGTCCTTGACGCGGACGAGATCGCTCCGCACCTGCTCGGTCGTGGCCTTGGCGATGGCATCATCCAGCGCGCCGTTCAGGTCGGTGACGCCCTTGGCCAGCTTGTCCACCTCGCGGGCATCGCCGCTGAGCAGGTAGTTGCCCAGCACCAGGCGGTTCTGCACCATCACGGTGCGCACCGCCTCGATGGCACGCACTTCTTTGAGCGTGCCGCGCTGGTGAAACCAGCCCGTGATGGAGACTACGAACAGCAGCCCCAGCAGGACCAACAAGGCCCCGAAGCCGTAATACAGTCGCTTGCCGATCGTCATTGCTGATGCCTCCAGCAGAACCCGTGCCTGGGCCTGGGCCTCATTCGAGGGTGAAGTTGAAGGGGATCACCTCGGTGGTCTCCCCCGAAGCTGGCTCGAACTTCCACTTCTTCACCGCGTCTTCGGCCGCGGCCGCCAGCAGGGGATGCCCGCCGAGGACCTTCGTGCTCTTCACCGTGCCTGCGGGCGTGATCACCACCTCGATCTTGACTGCCCCGGTGATGTGCATCTGCTTGGCCAGGTCGGGATAAACAGGATTCACTTTCGTCTTGATCTTGCGCGCACCCTCCTGGGCGTAAGCCCCGGGCGCCGACACCGCCAAGCCCACCAGCACCGCCAGCAGGCCCGCCACCACCAACCACCTTACTCTTCCTCCTGATAACACAACTCCTCCTCAAGAAAACGGGCGGACGAACACCGCCGGCTTCCTTTGAGCACGACCGGTGCCACCTGGGGAGGATTTGGGATAGGCTGGCAGCCGAGATTCTAACACGCTACATTTCATAGGGTTACGGAAAATTTACCACAAGCCAGCCGGGTCATCGGCTCACTCTTATCAGGCCAAGTGTCTCACTTGGTTCGTGCTCACACCACGGGTTCGTCTCACTGTGAGACGTGGAATGGATGGCTCCAATCAGTTGGCAGGTGAAGCGCGGCCTCGGCAATCTCCTTGACTCAAATTGAGATTGAAGGGTATGGTGGGCCGTCCTAGCTACTTAGCCAGGCGCAGCCCGCAACGCAAGCTATGTCGGCCCTCAACGACGCGACCGCTGCACTCCCCGCCCCGCCGCGGTTGGACGGCCCTTTTCAAAAGCTGGTGGAGTGCGCGCATGCCCTGCACGCCAGCCTGGATCTGGTGGCCGTCACCCAGACCCTGGCCTGCCAGCTCCAAGGGCTTTTCCGCGCTCCCCTGGTGGCGGTGTTCCTGCTGGAGGGAGAGCGCGCGGAGCTGCGGTCCGTGGCTGCCGATCCAGCCGCCCTGGGAGAGAGCTTCCGCGCCCGCCTGGCCGCCGGCAGGGGCCCTTCCACGGAAAAGCTCGCCGCTCGCGCCGCCTCCGGCGATCATCCGGTGGTCCTGGCGCTCTCGCCGGAGGTGAACGATGTTCACGACCTGGCGCCGGCCAGCCAAGTCATGGCGGCCCCGCTGCACACCGCCCGCACCACCGGCTCGCTGCTGGTGTACTCCGGCGCCGAGCCCCGCTTCTCCGAAGCCGACCGCTCCCTGCTGGAGGCGGTCGCCAACCTGGGCGGTCTGGCCCTGGCCAACGCCGAGCTCTACGCCACCGCCAACGCCCAGGCCAACGAGATGCAGGCCCTGCTCGACATCTCCTCCGAGTTGGGTTCCATCGCCGACTTCGACCGCTTCCTGGAGAAGTTCGTGGTCCGCGCCGCCGAGTTTCTGGGCTTTCGACGCTCCTACCTCGCCCTGCGAGAAGGCGAGGACTACGAGGTTCGCTGGGGTTCGGTCGGCGGCAAGGCCCAGCCTCTGCGCCAGCCCCTGGGGCCCAAGATCTCGGAAGCCATCCTCAGCCGCAAGCAGCCCTACTGGAGCGACGACGTCAGCCAAGACCCCGCCCGCGATCAGGCGGCGGTCGACCGGTTCCAGATCAAGCAATACCTGGCGGTGCCGCTGCTGAGCTCGGACGCACGCGTGCTGGGAGTGCTTGGGGTCCTGGACCGCAGCGACGGCGCCCCCATTTCGACGGAAGACGTGCGCCGCGCCCAGGCTTTGGCCTCGGAGGTGGCGGTGGCGCTGGAAGCGGCGCACACCGTGGACCTTTCCCAGCAGCACCGTCGCCGCGCCGAGAACCTGATGCAACTGGCGGTGGAGCTAAGCACCTCCATCCGCCTGCCCGATTTTGTGCGCAGCTTCACCATGCGGGCGATGGAGATGCTGGGAGCGCGCGCCGGGGCCCTGGCCCTGGTCCAGGGCAACCAGGTCGAAACCGTGATCCTGCTCGATCCGGGGGTGGGTTCCGAGCGCGCCCTGCTGCGCCGCCTGAACCTGGCCCTGGCGGATTCCCTCGCGGTCTGCGCCGAGCCGCTGCGGGTGGGCTCCGCCACCGAGCTGCTGGGTCCGTCGCTGGCGACTTCCCTGGGCTGGCAGGATGTGGTGCTGGCCCGCCTGAGCGGGGCCGACGGCGAGCTGGTCGGCGTCCTCTGCCTGGCCAATCGCGGCGCCGAACTGCGCGAGGAGGACCGCAACCTGCTGCAGGCGCTGGCCGGACACGCCTCGGTGGCGCTGGAGAATTCGCGCCTTTTCTCCCGCATCGTCCAGGCCAGCCACCAGTGGGCGGAGATCTTCGACGCCATCACCGACTTCATCGTGGTGCACGACGAGAGCCATCGCGTGCTGCGTGTGAACCGCTCCCTGGCGGAGTTCATCGGAGTTCCTCCGGCGGACCTGATCGGGGTGAACATGCGGGCGCTGGTCTCGCTGGCCGCCGACGGCGGCCGCCAGCCCTGCCCCTTCTGCCGCGCCGGCGCCGATTCCGCCGACGAGTACATCCATCCCGTGCTGGAGCGCACCTACCTGATCTCCACCTCGCGCATCCACGGGGCGCTGCACGAGGGCCGGCAGACCATTCACGTGCTCAAGGACATCACCGACCGGCGCGAGGCCGAGCGCCGCTACCGCGAGCTCTTCGACAATGTGCAGGAGGGCATCTTCTTCTCCTCGCCGGAGGGCCGCTTCATCGAGGTCAACGACGCCCTGGTGCGCATGCTGGGCTACGCCAGCCGCGAAGAGCTGCTCCAGGTCGACATCCCCGGCCAGATCTATCTCTCTCCCGAGACGCGCCGGCGCTACCAGCAGGCGGTGGAGAAGAGCGGCGTGCTGCGGAACCACGAAGAAGTGCTACGCCGCAAGGACGGCTCCCTCATCCACACCCTGCAGAACGCCTTCGCGGTGCGCGACGTGCACGGGCGCGTGACCCAGTACCGCGGCGTCATGCTCGACGTCACTGAGCAGAAGGAGTTCCAGGCGCAGTTGCAGCGCGAGCGCGACTTCAACAGCAAGATCCTCAACCACACCCAGAGCATGATCCTGGTGCTGGACACGGCGGGCCTGGTGAGCTACGCCAACCGCCGCTGCTTCGAGGCCGGGGTCTACCGCCAGGAGCAGTTGCTGGGACACCCCCTGGCCGACTTCGTCGCCGCCTCGCGCCGCCAGGCCCTGGCCCAGGCCTTCGAGTCCACGCTGCGCGGCGAGCAGGTCGACAATCTGGAACTCATCCTCACCCGCGGCAACGGCCAGGCCGGCCACTTTTCCGTCAACCTCAGTCCCATGCGCGACGAGCTGGGCCACGTGACCAGCATCGTGGTGGTCATGACCGACATCACCGAGGCCGCCGTGTTGCAGGCCAAGCTCATGCACGCCGAGAAGATGGCGGCGGTCGGACAACTGGTCTCGGGCGTGGCCCACGAGGTCAACAACCCGCTCACCGCCATCCTGGGCTTCGCTGATCTGCTGATAGAAAACCCGGAGGTGCCGGCGGGCGCGCGCCGCGACCTGGGCGTGATCGTGCAGGAGGCGCAGCGGACCCGCGCCATCGTGCAGAACCTGCTCAGCTTCGCCCGCCAGAGCCCGCCCCAGCGCGAGTCGGTGCAGCTCAACCAGGTCCTGCGCCGCACCCTGCAGCTCCGCTCCTACGACTTTTCCAGCCACGGGGTGGAGGTGGTGGAACGTCTGCAGGAGCCCATGCCCGAGATCGTGGGCGACTCTCACCAGTTGCAGCAGGTCTTCCTCAACATTCTCAACAACGCCTACGACGCGGTGCGCGCCTGCGGCCGTCCCGGCAGGATCGAGATCGAGAGCGCGGCGCACAGCGAGTTCGCCGAGATCCTCTTCCGCGACAACGGCGACGGCGTCCAGTACCCCGACCGCATCTTCGACCCCTTCTTCACCACCAAGGAGGTGGGCAAGGGGACCGGGCTGGGGCTGAGCATCTGCTACGGCATCGTCCACGAGCACGGCGGCGAGATCAGTTGCCACAACCACGCCGGCGGCCCGGGCGCCACCTTTTCGGTGCGCCTGCCCATCGTCCCCAACACCCTGCCGGTGGCCGCGCGGCAGAAGGAGGGAGCATGAGCGCCGCCGCTGCCCCGCCCCTGCTGGTGATCGAGGACGAACCCTCGGTCATGGCCTTCCTGAGCGCTGCCCTGGAGCGCTACGGCTACCGCATGGTACCCGCCCGCTCCGGGGCCGAGGGCTTGCAACTGCTGGCCCAGGGCGACTACCTGGGGGTGATCTCCGACATGCGCACGCCTGGTGGCATCAACGGCGCCGACGTGCATGCCTGGATCGCGAAGAACCGGCCCCAGTTGGCCTCCCGCGTGGTCTTCATCACCGGCGACACGGTCAATGAGGAGACCCTGGCCATCCTGCGCCGGACCGGGGCGCCCTGCGTGGAGAAGCCCTTCCGCGTGCAGCAGTTGATGGCGGTGGTCCAGAAAATCTTCGGGAAGGCGCCATGAGCGACGACTTTCGCATCCACTTCCTCATCGTCGACGACGAGCAGTCCATCCGCCGCCTGTGCATGACCATCGGCGCGTCGCTGGGCTTCCAGTGCGCCGAGGCGGAGAGCGCCGAGGCTGCCCTCGCCTATCTGGAAAACAACGCCCCCGACCTCATCGTCGCCGACCTCATGCTACCCAAGATGTCAGGGGTGGAGCTGCTGCGCCAGGTCAAAGCCCTGCTACCTAAATCCGAGATCGCCATCATGACCGGACACGGCTCGGTGGAGACCGCGGTCCAGGCCATGAAGCTGGGCGCCTACGATTACATCTCCAAGCCCTTCCGGGTGGAGGAACTCAAGCTGGTGCTGCAGCGCATGGCGGAGAAGGTCCGCCTGGTGGCCAAGAACGAGTATCTGGAAGACTGGGTGCGGACGGAGATGGAGCTCAACGAGATCACCGGTTCCTCGCCCAAGATCCAGGAGGTGCTGCGGCTGGTGGCGCGGCTCAAGGATACGCGCACGCCCGTGCTCATCAGCGGGGAGAGCGGCACCGGCAAGGAGCTGGTGGCGCGCGCCATCCACTTCCGCGGCTCCTTCGCCAAGCGACCCTTCGTGGCCGTGGACTGCGGGTCCCTGGTGCCCACCCTGATCGAGAGCGAGCTCTTCGGCTACACCAAGGGCGCCTTCACCGGCGCGCTGAAGTCCAAAGCAGGGCTCTTCCAGGCCGCCAACGGCGGCGCCATCTTCCTCGATGAGGTGGGCGAGCTGCCCCTGGAGATGCAGGCCAAGCTGCTGCGTACCCTGCAGGAGAAGGAGATTCGCCCGGTGGGCTCCAACGACCGCATCAAGGTGGACGTGCGCGTGATCGCGGCCACCAACCGCGACCTGGAGATGGCCTACCGCGCCGGCACCTTCCGCAAGGACCTCTTCTTCCGGCTCAACGTGGTGAGCGTGCACGTGCCCGCGCTGCGCGAGCGCAAAGCCGACATCCCCGCGCTGGTGCGCTGCTTCCTGGAACAGTACGCTCCCGGGCAGTCCATGCCGGTGACGCCGGCGGCCATGAACTGCCTGCTCAATTACGACTGGCCGGGCAACGTGCGCGAACTGCAGAACTGCGTGGAGCGGGCGGTGGCCCTGGGTAACCGCCGCAGCGTCGATGTCCACGACCTGCCTCCCGCCCTGCGCTCCGCCGCCGCCTTGGCTCCCCTGGAGTCCCCCGGCAACGGCCCCTCCGCCACCGACCTGGAGGACCTGGAGCGGGCCACCATCCAGCGCGTCTTCGAGCAGGTGAACGGCGACAAGACCCTGGCCGGCAAGATGCTCGGCATCAGCCGCGCCACTCTCTATCGCAAGCTCAAGCGCTACAACATCAAGTTCCCTGCAGAAGCCACCAGCCTGCACTGAGTCGCTGAGACACTGTTTCAGAATGAGACATGGGGCCATGGCCAGGCTTCGCCGCGCTCCCCCGTCACGCCTGTAACATATTGAATAATAAGGAAGTTAATATGAGGCTGCGGAAGGACTAGGTTTGGTCGTGTTCGTGCACCAACCTCCCCGCACCTTGTGTCCGGGGCAGCGCCCCGGACGCTTGGATGTGTAGTGGCAGAAGCGGGGAACAACTTGGCTCACGAGGGCGTGCTCACATCCCGGCTGGCGGGGGAATCATCGGTGGAACGGCTGGCGCAGTTCTTTCCTGAAGCCATGGCCGTGCGCATCCCGGTGCACGTGACCGGAAACGACGCCCAAGGCCGCCAGTTCAGCGAATTCACCCTGATTGAGTTCGGCACGCCCAACGAGGTGCTGTTCGCCTCCTCGCTGCCCCTGGAATTCGACGACCGGGTGCGCCTGCAGAACTCCGACGGCTCTCTGTCGACGGAGGCCGCGGTGGTAGCGGTGCAGTACCACAACGGCAAGATGGCGGTGGCGGCGCGCTTCCTGAGCGAAGTCTCCAATTGGATCATCAAGCGATGAGTTCGGCGACGTTGCAACTCGGCGAGGCCGCCGCCCAGTGGCGGATGGCACGCCGCATCTATGCCATCTACCAGCCCCTGGCCCGGGCCGCACATCTGCCCTCCTG
>DASPRL010000339.1 GCA_035624475.1 Terriglobales bacterium | reverse complement strand
CAAGCGCGTGGAACTTGAAACCTGAAACGTGAAACTCACTTCTTCAGGGCTCGCGCTGCAATGTCCTTGCGGTAGTGCATGCCCTCGAAGCCGATGCGGCTGCAGGCGGCGTAAGCGCGGTCGACGGCTGCGGCCAGGTCGTGGGCGCGCGCGCTCACTCCCAGCACGCGGCCTCCAGCGGTGAAGTACTCGCTGCCGCGTTTCTCCGTCCCGGCGTGGAAGACCTGCACCCCTTCGACCTCTGCGGCTTCCTCCAGCCCGGAGATCTTCTTGCCCGTGGGATAGCTGCCGGGATATCCGCCCGAGGCCAGCACCACACAAGCGGCCGCGTCCGCCGACCACTCCAGGCCGCCTTCGCTGAGCCGTCCTTCGGCGGAAGCCAGGCAGACCTCGGCCAGGTCGCTCTCCAGGCGCATGAGGACGGGCTGGGTCTCGGGATCACCGAAGCGGCAATTGAACTCCAGCACCATCGGCCCGCGCGCGGTCATCATCAGGCCGCAGTAGAGGACGCCGCGGTAGGTCACGCCCTCCGCCTTCAGGCCCTCGACCACCGGGCGCGCGATGTGGGTGAGCAGCCACTCGCGCATGTGCGCGTCGACCAGAACATCGGTCGAGTACGCGCCCATGCCGCCGGTGTTGGGGCCGGTGTCGCCGTCGCCCACGCGCTTGTGGTCCTGGGCGGCGGCCAGCGGCAGCACGCGCTCCCCGTCGCTCACCACCAGGAAGGACAATTCTTCGCCCTGCAAGAACTCCTCCAGCACCACGCGCGCTCCCGCCTCGCCCAGCAGCTTGCCGCTGAGCATCTCCCCGGCCACCGCCTGCGCCTCCTCCTTGCTCTGGGCGATGACCACGCCCTTGCCCGCGGCCAGGCCGTCGGCCTTCACCACGATGGGCGGATGGAAGAGCTGCAGCGCCTGGTGAACCTCCTCCGCCGACAGGCAGATGGCGAAGTGCGCGGTGGGAATGTGGCAGCGCTGCATGAATTCCTTGGCAAAGCTCTTCGAGGACTCCAGGCGCGCGGCCTCGGCGGTGGGCCCGAAGATGCGCAGGCCGCGGCGGGTGAACTCGTCCACCACGCCCAGGGAGAGCGGGACCTCCGGCCCTACCACGGTGAGGTCGGCGGCCAGGCGCGAGGCCAGGGCCGCCATGGCGTCGACGCTCTTCACCTCCACGGGCACGCACTCGGCGTCGCGGGCGATGCCGCCGTTGCCGGGGGCGCACCACAACTGCGAGACCTGGGGCGATTGCCGCAATTTCCACGCCAGGGCGTGCTCGCGCCCGCCGCCGCCGATGACCAGGACTTTCATGCGCTTTCCAGGAAGACCGGGGGAACAGGCAAGGGTAGGGTGCGGGCCGGGAACTGTCAATCGTCCGGGCAGGGGCCGCGTGAGAGCCAGCGCGGCAAACTTTAGGGCTCTGCTCGGGTTTGCTCTATCGAGGGACCACGTTGGGTGGGAGGTGTTATGTCGAGAATGATCCGCTCCGGCATCCTAGGCTTGGCTCTTGCATTCACACTGTTGTTCGTCCCTGGTCTGGCGGCGCAACAAGCCAAGGACCCGGTCCAGGCGGCTCCGGTCCCGCCGCAGATCGCCGCCGCGAAAAAAGTGTTCATCTCCAATGGTGGTGTCGAGAGCGACTCCCCACAGGGTTCTTCAAAGCTTGGGGACCGGGACCGGCCCTACAACCAGTTCTACACCGCCATGAAGGCCTGGGGGCATTACGAACTGGTCTCCAATCCCGCCGATGCGGAGCTGGTTTTTGAGCTGCGTTTTGTCTCGCCGCTCTGGGGTAGTGGCGAGGGCATCTCGTCCTTTGCGCCCCAATTGCGACTGACCATCCTGGATGCCAGGACGCACTTCATACTTTGGACGCTCACCGAGGATGTTCGGGACGCGGACCGGCCCAAGAACTTGGTTACTAACTTCAATCAGGGGATGGCCAACCTGGTGAACCAAGTCGCCCGCATCGCGGGGCAGCCGCCGGCCATCCCGCCCGAGCCCAAGAAGCGGGACGACAGCGAGGGCAGCGGCCCGCCGTAGACCCGATGGCAAGCGGGAGAGGGAGCGTGTGATCGGGGCCGCTTGCCGCGCCAGCGGCGTGACCCTCAGCGGCGCCAGGCGCGGTGCGGCAGCAGGTAGGTGAAACCGGCGAAGGCCTCCCAGCGCGTGGAGGTGCCGGTGAGGCCGTGGTCGAAGCCGGCGTCGAAAACCAGGTTCTTGCGCGCGTTGTAGGTCAGCGCCCACAGGGTGCCCACCGCGTGGCCGCGCAGGAAGGGCTGGGTGAAGTGCCAGATCTCTCCGGTCAGGCCGAACTTGCCCTTGAGCGCGTGCGAGACGGAGAGCGTCTGCCCGAACTGGGCGCGGCGGATGTTCCCGGAGACGGCTTCCTCAAAGAAGTAGTTGGTGTCGTAGTGGAAGCCCTTCACGTCGGCGCTGACCAGCAGCAGCATGGAGTTGCGGGCGCTGCCGATGTCCAGGCCGGGCGCGCTGCCGGCGTACACCCGGCCGAAGTAGCTCACCGCGACGGTGGGCCGCGCGCCCTCGCCCTGGTGCACCACGCCCTGCACTCCCAGGAAGGTGTCGCCCGGGTCGTTCGTGACCTGCCCGCCGGCCCGGGAATGGGCGAAGGGCTGCGACTCGGCCAGCAACTCGATGCGCCGGTGTACCGTGAACTTGATCACCTCGTTGACGCTGTGCTGCCAGGACAGCTCGGGCGAGTCCCACGCTCCCAGATATCCGGTCTCGAACTGAAAGTAGCCCACCGGGGTGAGCGTGGCCGGCGTCGAGATGGTGGGCCGGCCGGGATTGGCCTCCGGCTCCCCGGGCGGCGGAGGCTGCTGCCCCGCCGCGCTGAGCGCCGGCAGGATGGAGAGCAGCAGCACGAACCAGGGCGCTCTCATCGTCCTTCCGGCGGCTCTTTCTTCGCCCGCAGCAGCAGCACGGGCACGCTGATGCTGTGGCGCACCTTGGTGGCGGTGGCGCCGCGGAAGACGTCGGAGAGCAGTCGATGCCCGTGGGTGCTCATGGCCACCAGATCGCAGCCCTTCTCGCGCACCCACTTGATGATCTCCTCGGCGGGCTCGCCGAAGGCCAGCTCCGCCTGGGCAGGGATGCCGGCGGACTGGAACTCGGCGCGCACGCTCTCCAGGTAGGCCTTGTCCTCGGCGATCTCGGGGCTGACCGCATCGCGGCCGTACATGCGCGCCGCCCAGCCGTCGGCCACGTGCAGCAGCACCAGCCGGCTGTGCGCCAACCGCGCCAGCTCCTTCACGTGCTCGATGATGGCGCGGTCGGTGGGCGTGCCATCCAGCGTCACCAGAATGGTCTCGTACATGATGGCTCCTCGCTCTCCTTCATCCTCCGGTGATGACCTGCCAGGCGGTGCGTAGCGAATCCGGCAGGCCCCAGACGTCCATGGCGGTGATCAGCAGGGCGCTGCCCCAGCCCGCCACGAGCAGGAACCAGCCGTTTTTCCAGGCGCCCATGCGCCGCCGCGAAGAGGTGAAGTGCAGCAGCGGGAACATGGCGAAGGGGAGCTGCAGGGCCAGCACCACCTGGCTGAGGGTCAGCAGGTCGGTGACGCTGCTGGAGCCGCGCACTCCGATGATGACGACCGCGGGCACGATGGCCAAGGTGCGGGTGATCAGCCGCCGCACCCAGGGCTTGAGGCGCCAGTTCATGAAGCCTTCCATCACCACCTGCCCGGCCAGGGTGCCGGTGATGGTGCTGCTCTGCCCGCTGGCCAGCAGCGCGATGCCGAACAACGTGCTGGCGGCGGTGGTACCCAGCAGCGGCGCCAGGGTCAGGTAGGCCACGCGAACCCAGTCGCTGTCGGGGAGGAAGTGCACCACCTCGCCGCCCGCCACCGTCACGCTCCGCTTCCCGAAAAAGACCATGGCCGCCAGCACCAGGATGGCGGCGTTCACCAGGAAGGCGACGGTGAGGGCGGCGGTGGCGTCGATGGTGTTGAAGCGGACGGCGCGGCGGATGGACTTGTCATCCTGCTGCAGCTTGCGGCTCTGCACCAGGGCGGAGTGCAGGTAGAGGTTGTGGGGCATCACCGTCGCCCCGATCATGCCGATGGCGATGTAGAGCATGCCGGCCTGGCGGAAGTGCGGCGAGACCAGCGCCCGCCCCATCTCCAGGAAACTGGGCTGGGTCTGGGGCAGGACGAAGATCTCCAGGAAGTAGCACAGCCCGATGGTGGCCACCAGCAGCAGCACGATGGCCTCGATGGTGCGCATGCCGAAGCGCTGCATCGCCAGCAGCAGCAGCACGTCCAGGCCGGTGATGATCACCGCCCACAGCAGGGGGATGTGGAAGAGCAGGTTGAGGGCGACGGCGCTGCCCAGCACTTCCGCCAGATCGCAGGCGCCGATCGCTATTTCGCTCAGCAGCCAGTTCGGCCAGCGGCTCCAGCGCGGATAC
>DASPRL010000338.1 GCA_035624475.1 Terriglobales bacterium | reverse complement strand
CCACCGGCACCGGCGTGGCCACCACCAGCACCGCGTCGCGTGCAGCCACGCGCGCGATCTTCAGCGCCACCTCCTCGATGTAGTGATAGCTGTCCTCGGCCAGGAAGACCACCTGGGCCTTCTCCACCAGGACGGCCAGGTCGGTGGTGTAGGTGAGGCGGCCGGCGCGCTGGTTGCGCCGCAGCACGTCCTTCAGGTTCTTTTCGTAGAAGGGGATCATCCCTTCGGCCTGGGCGGCGACCCGGTTCACGTCCTCGTCGTAGCAGGCGACGGGGGTGCCGAAATCGGCCAGGCAGGCGGAGATGACCGTGCCCAGATATCCCGATCCATAGACCGCGATCTGCATAACCCACTCCTTCGGCCGCTGCCCGCGGCCTGCACCCAGGTACCCCGTGCGGAGTGTCTGGAAGTCGGTGCCCCTGCAAGGCTTATGTCGTATGAAAGCGCTTCGCGAAGTTCATCCGCAACAGGAAAGACGGACATGTACCTCCGCGCGCCGGGGGACGACTGTAACTGATTGAGCTATCGTGGGTTACTTGTGGGCGGGGGCGAGGCTGCGGCCCAGGTGCACGGGCGCCAGGTCCACCCAGCGGTTGCTCTCGCCTTCGCGCACGAAGGTGAGCTGGTCCACCAGGATGACGCGGGTGCCGCGGTACTCCTGCCAGCGCGCACGGCTGATCTCCAGGGCCTGCTGCGCCTGCTCCAGCCCCGGCATCTTCACGATGGTCAAGTGCGGCATGTAGGGCCACTGCTCGTGGCAGTGCAGCAGCTCGGTATTGACCAGGTCGTGCAATTCGCGCATGCGGTAGGCGGCGTGAGCCACGCGCAGGAAGACGGTGGGAGTGATGGGGGCGAAGCTGGCCACCTCGCCCAGAGTCACCTCGAAGGGGGCCACCTGGCCGCAGAGCCGCTCCAGCAACTCCAGGGCCTCGGGCTCGGAGCCGTGCAAGGGGCGGGGAGGCAGGACGGTGATGTGCGCCGGCAGGTGAGCGTGCTCGGGATGCAGCTGGCGGCGGAGGTCCTCGACGAACCTCCCCACGGGGTTGTTCACGTACCCCACCAGGGCATACTGGCGCGGTTGCATGCAGGGATGATTATATGCCCCGGCGGGGGTGGGAGGACGTTATTGCCGCGGTTCCCCGGAGGCCGAAGGACCCGTCCCACCCCTCTTGACACCCCACCCTCCCATGGCTAGATTGGCGCGCACGTTTCTGGTGCTTGGGGGCGGCCTCCGCCCCGGAGAGGAAGTCCGTATGAGCATCACCTTCGTACGCCGCGCCGGCATCGCTTGCCTGGCGCTGGTGGCGGTCGCATTGTGGATCGCCTCGAGCCCGCGGGTCTCCGCACACGCTGCCGGCGACCGGCCCGGACACCACCATCACGATGACGACGACGATCAGGGCGCGACCTCGTCGTTCGGGCCGCCCTTCGTGTGGGCGTGCACGCCGGCGTATTTCCCGCTGTCGGGGAGCAACACCCCCGCCGACGTGACCATCTTCAACGGCAGCGCGAGCACGGCCAACGTGGCGGTGCACATCTACGACAAGGACGGGAACAACCTGGCGGGCATGACCATCCCCGGCACTTCGCCGGCCGCGACCTACCCGGGGCAGACCGGAACCAGCACGGTACCGGTCGTTTCCAAGAACACGCTGATCGTCTCCTACCAGACGCCACAGGACTCGCCCCCGGGCGGGCCCAACGTCTCGGCCACGGTGGAAGTGGTCTCCGACCAGCCCATCGCGGTGGGTTCCGACTTCCAGTTCAGCGGCTTCCACAACGTCCCTTGCAGTCCGGTGTTCAAATAACGCGGGACTGCCGCGGCTCCTAAGCACGGATGGACCGAAAGGCCCTGCGCTGGAAGCAGGGCCTTTTCTTCGCTGACGGCTGCGGGCTGGCCTTGGGGGATACCCAGGGAGATGGGAGCGGCGCGACATCGGCTACAATCGAGGGGTCGGGGCGTAGCGCAGCCTGGTAGCGCACCTGCCTTGGGCGCAGGGGGTCGGCCGTTCGAATCGGCCCGCCCCGACCAAACTTCCTCCGCGCCATCAAGCACTTGCGATAGTGCCCTCAGTCATTGGCTGCGGATTTGGGCCCGATTTGGGTCCAAATAGCGCAGCCTCCAACCGATTCACCGCCCGTCGCCGGTCGGCCATCATCGAGTGCAGATAAACCTGCCGCGTGATCTCACTCGATGAATGCCCCAGCAGCGCCTGCACGGTCCCAGGGGTGTGCCCAGGGAATCGTCGCAACGTGGCATTCGCATGCTCTTTGCTACTCTTCTTGCCCCTTGCGTTGGAAAAATACTCACTTACTTGAGCGGGTCTTGCAG
>DASPRL010000337.1 GCA_035624475.1 Terriglobales bacterium | reverse complement strand
TTCTTCTCGGTCACGCGCACCCAGGAAGAGCTCTCTATCGTGTGCGCCGAAGAGCAGGTGCCGGCGGGGGCGAAGCGTTCGGCACGCTTCGCGACTCTGAAATTGCACGGCCCCTTCGCCTTCACGGAGACCGGGGTGGTGAGTTCCTTCGTGGCGCCGCTGGCCCAGGCAGGCGTGCCGGTGTTCGTGGTCTCCACCTTCGACACGGATCATGTGCTGGTGCCGGAGGAGTCGCTTGAAACGGCCTTGGGAGCGCTGAAGAAGGCCGGGCACGAGATTGTGGGCTAGACGCCTGGAATCATGGGGCAGACTTCGAGGGAATAGAGGTCCTTCGACTCGCGATGCCCTGCGGGCGAACCGCAGGGCATCCCTCGCTCAGGATGACAAACCTAAGAGGTAAGGGGCTGGGCGGCACGGCTGGACGCCGCGCCCCTTCAAAGTAGTTCTCTGTGTCTCCGTGTCTCTGTGGTGGGTTTGAATTTCTCTGCGGGCTCGGCGATCTCGGCGGTGAGACGGTCCTTACTCGATCTGCACCAGACCCTCGGGTTCGCCGGCGGGACGCGGCGGCACGTTCAGGGTCTGGGGATCGCGCCAGCCGTCGATGTAGGCGACCTGGTGGACACAGCTCACGGTGCAGTGGGGCGCACAGCCCTTCTCGGTGAGGTACTCGCGGCGGATGTCGGCCACCGTGTATTGCTCCAGCGGCACCGCCGGGTAGCCGCGCTGCTGCGAGCAGTAGTGCACCAGGCCGTCCTCACAGATGTAGAGGTAGCGGGCGCCGGCGCGGCAGCGCCAGCTATTGGGACGGCCGTGGGCGATGTTGTCCTGGAAGCCGTTGACGCGGGCGTAGCTGTTCTTCTCCATGGCCCGCATCTGGGCGTAGACGGCGCGCTCTTCCTCGCCCAGCGGCTGCAGTTGCCCGTCGCCGTTGTGGATGATGCCCACGGTGGAGGTCAGGCCCAGCTCCAGGGCGCGGCGGCCCACCACCAGCGCGTCGTGGGGATCGCGGATGCCGCCGCCCACCACCGAGTTGATGTTCACGTGGAACTCGGCATGCTGCGCCAGCAGCATCAGCTTCTTGTCCAGCACCTTCAGGCTCTTCTTGGAGACCTCGTCGGGCTTCACGTTGTCGATGGAGATCTGCAGGTGCTCCAGCCCGGCGGCGTTCAGGCGGTGGATGCGCTCGGCGGTGAGCAGGTAGCCGTTCGTGATCAGCCCGGCGATCATGCCGCGGCGCCGGATGTGGCGGAGGATCTCGTCCAGCTCGGGGTGCAGCAGGGGCTCGCCCCCGGAGATGGTGATGATGGTGGTGCCCAGGTCGGCCAGCTTGTCCAGCCGCCGCTGCATGGTCTCCAGCGGCACCGGCTGGGAGACGGCGTCGTACTCGTTGCAGTAAGCGCAGGCGAGGTTGCAGCGGCGCATGGGGATGACGTGCGCCAGGATGGGATGGTCCTTCGACACCAGGCCCTTGGCGATCATGCGCCACTCCCGCAGGCGGCGCTGCATGGCCTTGAAATCGCGGCGGAAGAGATGGGCCTTGTCCAGCATGGAAGATGAATCCCTTATTACAACACACCTTTCCCGCACGAAAAAGAAGGAATGCCGGGTGGTCTGCCGGATTCCGGCAGCGAACGGCGATTCCGGGGATTGAATGGAGGGCGGGCCGAAGCCGGGAGGACGGGTAAGTCCCATCCTCCCAGCAGATTAGCCTGGCTAGCCCAGCAGCGAGAAGGCAGCCCCGATCAGCAGGAACAGCAGGTACCACCCCACCACCACGCCGATGGCGGCTCCCTTCTTCACCTTGCTCACGGCGGCATAGCCGATGCCGGTGATGATGAGGCTCCAGATGATGAACACGTCGATGCCGGAGCCCAGCGTGAACAGGAACTTGGAGCCGGCGGGATTCAGGTAATAGCCCAGGTTGGTGCCCACCGGGTTCTGCACGTTGAATCCCTCAGGATCGACCCTCCCGGAGTACAGCAGCACCGCCGCCAGCAGCGACCGGAAGATCTCCGGCAGGGTCCCCCAGGCGGTGACCCCCAGGCAGGTGCCGAACTTGAGCTCGGCGCCCATGCCGAAATTGAGCGTGGCCATCAGGATGGCCGCCAGGATGATCCACCCGATCAGCCGCAGCACCGGGAAGCCGTAGGAGATGTACTTGGTGATCGCGACGCCGATCTGGAGGGCACGGGCCTTTTGGTCGGGAGGCATCTGATCCAGGCGCTCCTGGCCTTTGGGCGAGTTGTGCAGGTTGTTCTGGTAGACCTGGTCGAAGCCGACCTTGGTCTGCACGCCGCTCACGTAGGCGATGCTGCCCAGCAACAGCAGCACCCAGGGCAGCCACCAGGCGCTGCTGCGCCGGATCTCGGCGAAGGCCGAAGTGGGGGCGACGAAGGTGTTGATCACGCGCCCTCCCAGGGACATGGCGGGGCCGGTCGGGGCGGGAGGCGTTGCGGTTGCGCTCATGCGTTCATCTCCGATGGATTAGGAAACGCGGGGCCCAGAGCGAGGCATTCTAGCGCGTTGCCGCGCGCGGAGCAACGAGATCGGGATCAGCGCGCCCGCGAGAACGCCAGGTTGGGGTCGCCGTAAAAGACGTAGGCCAGGGCGGTGGGGTCGCCGGTCTCGCGGAAAACGTCGCGGCGGGTGCGGGTCAGCACTTCGCTGACGCGCGCCCGCCCCCCGGCCTGGGCCAGCTCGCTTTCCATCGCCTGGTAGAAGCGGGCGGCGAAGAGCGCAGCCACCCGGTCGTTCACCGGCCACAGCGCCCCGATGTAGCCGCTGGCCCCGATGCGCAGCACCGCCGGCGCCCACCCGTCCACGAAGTTCGCGACCTTCTGTGACTGCCCCACCTCGCAGGCATTGAAGAAGACCACGGGATGATGGTGCTGGCGCAGCGGTGTCATGCCCCGCCAAGTCATCAGGTCCAGGGGGCCGTCCTCCAGCAGGATGGCGTATTCCGGAGCGCCGCCCTGCTGCGCCACCGCGCCGTGGCCAGCGAAGTGGACCAGCCCGCTCGGCAACTGCTGGAAGACGGTGCGGAAGGCGCCCAGGTCGCCGCCCACCAGCGAGTAGCCGGGAAGCTGCGCCAGCGCGCTGAGTTCGTCGCTCTGCCCGGGCAGGGCCGTCTCGCCCTGGTACTGGGGCGCGATGACCACGACCTTCTCCAGGGGCTCGGTCTGGGGCGGGCGCTCCAGTTGCGCCGTGTCCTGGGTGACGTGCCAGCGGGCCACGGAAAACTCCATGCCCAGGAAATCGCGCTCGCCGCTGCCGTCGGCGCGTACCGGGCGCATCAGCTCCCAGGGCAGCGTGGGATCGTCGGTGAAGATCTGGATGGTGCGGAACTTCGCGCCCAGCTTGTCTTCCAGCGTCCAGAAGGCCTCGCGGAAGGGCTGCGGTGCGAACTGGAGGTAGAGCTGGCGGCCGAAGCCGCGCAGGAAATCGTCGGTGGACTGGCGCCCGGCGGCCGCGGCCTCCCCGGCCGGCTGCATACCGCGGCTGGAACGGGCCGCGATCTGGCGGTACTGCGCCGCCAGCCACTCCGCCAGACCCGGAGTGCGCGGCGTGGTGTACTGCGCCGGCTGCAGGTGCGGCGACTCCAGGATGATGGTCTCGGTGTTGTCGCCGGGGTTGTGCAGCAGGACCACGGTGAGGTCCGGGGGCACGAAGCCCAGATCGAGCGCCGCGCGGCGCTGCTCGACGACGGACGGGCCCGCGGCTGCGGGCGCGGCTTCCTTGGCGGCGGCTTTCGGCGCGGCCCGCGCCGCCGGCGGAGCCGCCGCTTTGGCTTCCGCGCGCGCTGCCGGCGCTGCGCCTCCCTGCGCCGGCCCCGCCTCCAGATTCGCGGCCGTGCCCTGCGGGTTGCGGATCACCAGGTCGCGCTCGATGCGCGCCAGGTAGCTGCCCTGGTACCACAGCGTGGCCATCAGGTGGACAGACCTCTCGGCCGCGGCCATGGGCCGCGCGCGCAGATAGAAGATGGCCACCGTGGAATCGCCCTGGCGCGGCAGCACCAGGCTGCCCAGGTTGGAGCCGCGGGCGAACTCCAGGCCGGGAGCGGAGAGCGCCACGTCGATCTTCCACTGGTTCTCGGCGCTCTGCGGCAGGGCCAGGGCCAGCTTGCCCTCGGCGGTGGTCGCGCCTTGCTGTACCCGGGCCTCCGGGGTGATCTGCTCCTCGGTCAGCGAGACTTGGACGGCGAACTCCTGCCCTGGCGCTACCGCATCCGGCGATTCGATGGTGGGATACCGCTCCAGCGTGTCGCGCGGCGGCTTCTCCAGGTTGCCCTCGACCGTTTCGTCAGGGAAGGTGTACTCGGCCTTGGTCTGGTACTGCGGCGGCGTGGGCTGGCCTGCCGCGGTGCCGGAAGAGGGGGGCGGCGTGGGCTGCCCCCAGTCCGGCTTGCTGGCGTCGTAGTCGGTGCCGCCCATCGCCCCCAGCACGACCGGGCCGGCGTCCTCGGGCTTGGGGGCGGACTTGGCCGCCGACTTTTTGCCGGTCTTCGCAGTCTTCTTCGACTTCGGCGCCTTGGCGGCAGCCTCCTGCCGCGCCTCCCGGGCCCGCTGCTCTTCCATCGCCTTTTCCCAGGCCGCGAGTTCCTGCTGGGCGCGGCGCGCTTCTTCCTCGCGGGCAGCGCGCAGGGCCTCCTCGTCGGGGGCGGAGGCGCTCGCCTTCTCTCCTTCAGGCCGGGTGGCCCCGGGCTCGGCCGGCGGCGGCGGCGGTTCCACGCTGCGATGGATGTCGGCCAGTGCCTTGCGCAGGCGGATCTCCGCCACCAGGGTATCGGGGAACTTCTGCTGGATGGCCAGCGCCAGGCGGTACATCTGGGCGCAGGCGTCGTAGACCTTGGCGGCGTCCTCGGGGGAGAGCGGCGGCGCACCTCCGGCCTCAGGACCGCCGCGCGCCTTGAGCACGTAGAAGTCGGCCAGGGTCTCGGCCATCTCGGCGAAGGCGAGGCTCTCGCCGCCGTAGCCGTCGCGCACCGCGTCGGCATTCTCCAGGACGAGGGTGATGGCGTCGTCCAGCTTGCCCTGCTTCTGCAGCGCGTGGGCCTGCTGCAGGATCGTGGGGACGTCGGGGGGAGCGGGCTGGGGCTCCCCCTGGCCAAGAAGCGGCAGCGCCAGCAGAAACAGCGCCGCCAGCGCCAGGTATCCCCTGCAGGCGGAAGCGCCGCTCCGTTGCATCGCTACTTCCTCCGGCCGAAGATGCGCAGCAGGTACAGGAACAGATTGATGAAGTCGAGATAGAGAGCGAGCGCGCCCAGGATGGCGGCCTTCCTGTCCTGGTCCGTGCCCTCCACTCCCATGGCGTGCATGCGTTTGATCTTCTGCGCGTCGTAGGCGGTCAGGCCGACGAAGATCAAGACGCCGGCGTAGGTCACCACCCAGTAGAGCGCGGAGCTGTGCCAGAAGATGTTGGCCACGGAAGCCAGGATCAGTCCGATCAGCGCCATGAACAGCAGGCTGCCCAGGGAGGTAAGGTCGCGCTTGGTGGTGGCCCCGTAGAGGCACATGGCGCCGAAGGTGCCGGCGGTGATGAAGAAGGTCAGCCCGATGGATTCGGCGGTGTAGACCAGGAAGATCACCGAGAGGGTCAGGCCGTTGAGCGCGGCGTAGAAGAGGAAGGCGCCCATGGCCAAGGCCGGGCTCATGCGGTTCACGCCCCAGGAGAGCCCCGCCACCGCGATCAGTTCGGCCACCACCAGCACCCAGAACAAACCTGAGCCGAAGATAGCCTTCACCATCGCCGGGTTGGTGGCGACGTAGGCGGCGATCAGGCCGGTAGTGACCAGGCCTCCCGCCATCCAGCCGAAGACGCGGGCGATGAAGGTGCGTTCGGCGGTGACCGACTGGGAGAGAGCGTAGGGAGCGGTGCTCATGGGAGGCTCCTGCACATCTCCCGCCAGTCTAGCCCGCGCGCGCCCCCGGGACAATCCCACCGGGGGCCTAGGGGTGCGGCTCCGTGGCCGGTGCGATCTCGGGCGTGGCCGCCAGCAGGCTCCGCGTGTAGGGGTGCTGGGGACGCGTGGTGATCTCCTCGGCCGGGCCCGCCTCCACGATCTTGCCGCCGTGCATCACGGCGATGCGCGTGGCCAGGTAGCGCACCACCGGCATGGAGTGGGAGATGAAGAGGTAGGTCAGGCCGAATTCGCGCTGCAGCCGGGCCAGCAGGTTCACGATCTGCGCGCCCACGCTCACGTCCAGCGCCGAGACCGGCTCGTCGGCCACGATGAAGCGCGGGCGCAGGGCCAGGGCGCGCGCGATGCCGATGCGCTGCCGCTGCCCTCCGGAAAACTCGTGCGGGTAACGGCCGAGGATGGATTCGTCCAAACCCACGGCGCGCAGCAGCTCCACTACCTGCGCGCGGCGGGCGCGGCCGTTGCCCTTCTCGTGGATGGCCAGCGGCTCTCCCACGATGGCTTCCACGGTCATGCGCGGATCGAGCGAGGCGAAGGGGTCCTGGAAGATGATCTGCAGGTCGCGGCGCAGGCGGCGCAACTCGCCCCCGGAGGCCGCCAGCACGTCGCGGCCGTCGAAGCGGACGGAGCCCGAGGTGGGCTCGAGGAGCCGCAGCAGCAGCCTTCCCAGCGTGCTCTTGCCCGAGCCCGATTCGCCCACCAGCCCCAGGGTCTCGCCGGCGTCGAGCGTGAGCGAGACATCATCCACCGCCCGCACCTCGCCCTTGGCCCCGCCCCCGAAGACGGATTCGCCCAGGGGGAAGACCTTGGTCAGGTTGCGGGCTTCGAGCAGGGGCATGGAGCAAGTTTCGCGTTTCAGGTTTCAAGTTTCAAGCAGACAACGTGAAACGTGAACCTTGAAACCCGAAACGGCAAGTGCGGGCGGCCGCTACCGCTTCTTGGCCGCGAGGGCCTGCAGCAGGGCGTCGTCGGCGCCCAAGGCCCTCAGGCGCTTCTTGAGGTCGGCGGTAAGCTCGAAGTCCACGCCTCGCTCCTCCACCAGGGCGGCGATGCGCTTGTTGGAGACGTTGCCCTGCAGCATCTTCTCGATGTCGTCCTGAGTGAAGGGCGGCGGGCCCAGAGGCTCGAGCTGGGCGGTGACGCTGAGCGGCTGCCCCGCCACCACCGCGATGTCCTGGGTGAAGTCCTTGTAGTTGGGCAGGCTGACGCGCAGGGTGTGGGCGCCGGGCATCAGCTTCAGCACCAGCCGTCCTTCCTGCTCGCTGCTCATGCCGCGGGGCTCGTCATTGACGTACACCTGCGCGCCCCCGGGCTGGGTGGTGATGGTGACCTCCGACGGCTGGGGCTTCCCCTTCTTGCCTGCGGTGGCCGCCGCCGCGGGAGTGCCGGCGGAAGCCGGCGCCAGGCCGGCCGTGGTCTGGCGGAAGTGCTGCAGCACGCCGTCGAAGTTCTCGACCGCCCGCACCAGGTACTCGGCGCCGCCGAAGCCCATCCCGGCATGGCGCTGCTCGCCGTTCTCGTAGAGCGGGATGTAAGTGTAGCTGGTGGCGCCGGAGGAGAGCGTCACCTTGCCGCCCTGGCGCTCCACCTGGACGGAACCGCGGGCGGCATCGAAGCCCTGGCAGTCGGCGCTCGGCTGCGCCACCACTAGCGCCACGTGGCTCTCAGAGACCAGCAGGGCGCCGGCGCATCCCGCCGTCTTGGCGGCGGGAAAGCGCAGCGCCGGCTCGCCCTTGTACTGCACCTCGTCCACGAACAGCGCCCAGCCCTCGCGCCCCTCGAAGCGCAGGGCGGGCCTGCCGTCATGCAGCTCGGGCTGGGGTCCCAGCTTGGCGGCCAAGCCCTGGCCGGGGTTGCCTTGTCCGCCGCGGCGCTGGCTCCAGGCGGGGAGCGCGGCCAGGCAGAGCGCGAGGCACAGGATGCGGGACTTTCGCATGGGCGCCATCTAGCGCCGCCTTCCCAGGACCTCGGCTTCGGCACGGCGGGCGCGCTGGGCGCGGCGCAATCCTGCCTGGGCGGCGGCGTTGCCCGGATCGATCTGCAGGGCCTGCCGGAAGCTGGCGATGGCGCCGGCGTAGTCGCCGGTGTCGAGCGCGGCGCGGCCGCGCGCGATGAGCTCCCGCGCCTCTCGCACCTGCGACGTGGGCTCTTCCGGCTGGGCCGCGGGCGGAGTCGCCGATGCCGCCGGCTTGGCCGCGTCCTCGCCTGCCGGGGAGCCGGCCACCGGCGCCGGCTGCACCACAGGCGGCGAGGGCGAGGCTGCCGGGACAGGGGTGTTCGCAGCAGCGGCGCTGCGACGACCGACAACGTAGTAGCCGCCCGCACCCAGCAGCGCCAGCGCCAGCAGGACCACGGCGATGCGTCCCCAGGGAGCGCCGCCGGCCGTCGGCGCCGGCGGGACACGCCGCGGCGCGGCCGCCCGCGACGCCGCCACCGGTCTGGGCGCAGCGGGGGCTGCCGCGACCGGCTGCGGGGAGGCCGCACGCGGCGACACCACAGTGGTGGGAGCAACCGGCGCCGCCGGTGGCGTCGGCACCCCTTCTTCATGCCGCGGCGAACCCATGACCTGCGTGGCCTGAGTCCCGGCGTGGCTGGCCGCGATCCACTCGCGGGGATGGCGCAGCGCCTCGTACATCTCGTCGGCGCTCTGGAAGCGGTCCTGGGGATGTTTGGCCAGCGCCTTCATCAGCAGCTTGGAAACCGGCTCGGGAATGTTGAGTTCGGGCTTGAGCAGATGCGGCGGACGCGGCGCCGTCTGGATGTGGTGCAGCAGCATGCCCATGGGGGTGTCCGACTCGAAGGGCAACTGCCCGGTGATCATCTCGTAGAGCACCACGCCCAGGGAATAGAGGTCGGCACGCCCGTCGACCTCCTGGCCGTGCTTGCCCATGGCCTGTTCCGGAGAGATGTACTGGGGCGTGCCCACCACCATGCCGGTCTGGGTGGCGGTGTAGCCGGCGCCGGTGTCGAAGGCGCCCTCGCGCACCTTGGCGATGCCGAAGTCCAGCACCTTGACCAGGTCGCTCGAGTCGGGTTGCGTGACCAGCAGGATGTTGTCGGGCTTGATGTCGCGGTGGGTGATGCCCAGGCGATGGGCGGCGCCCAGCGCCAGCGCCACCTGCTTGGCGATCTTGAGGGCGCGGCTGACCTCCACCCGCCCTTCCTGGGCGATCACCGCGCGCAGGTTCTGCCCCGCCACGTACTCCATGACGATGAAGGGGCGGCCGTCCTCGGTGGTGTCGATGTCGTCCACGCGCACCGCGTTGGCATGCTGCAGCTTGCGCGTGATCACGGCCTCGGTCTTGAAGCGCTTGAGGAAGTCCTGGTCCTCCAGCATGCGGCTGGAGACCAGTTTCAAGGCGCGGATCTCGTTGAAGGCCAGGTGGCGGGCCTTGTAGACCACGGCCATGCCGCCGGCCCCGATCTTCTCCAGCACCTGGTACTTGTCGCGGATGACCATGCCCTGCACCAGCTCGGAGGCGGCGCGCAGCGGGGCCTGGTCCTTGGGACAGGTCTGGAACTCGTTGGGATAGCTGCTATGACAGGTGTCGCAGAACTTCATGCCCTGACCCTAACCTTCCCACCGCCTGGGGAGATGAACCCGGCGGGCGCGGCCAGGTTGCCCGCCCGGCCGCAGAATATCGAGATGATACCCCGGCAGCCGCCGAAACCGAAGATACGAAAGTAACTCCCCCCAACAAGGGAGAGGGGGTTCCCAGGCCCGCCGCCGTCAGGCTCTTCCCCGGAACTGGATGATCCGGCGGCGGTCGCGCTTGGAGGGCCGGCCGGCGGGGAGCTGTTCGAATTGCGCCATCGCCTTGCGCTCCGCTGCTGCCTTCAGCCGTAACTCCCGGCTGGCCTCGCTCTCACGGTAGAGGGTCTGCGCCACCGCCGCCGGGCCCCGCACCTCGCTGAGCAGCAGGACCTCCACCTCGAAGTCGCCGCTGTCGTTGGTCACGCGCAGCCTGTCTCCGAGGCGGATCTCGCGCGCCGCCTTGAGCGGCTGCCCGCCGCACAGCACCCGGCCCAGCCGGCAGGCGCGCGCCGCCATAGCCCGCGTCTTGAAGAAGCGCGCCGCCCACAGCCACTTGTCGATGCGCACCGAGGCCATGGCCTATTCTCCTACAGGGGGCGGCATAACGGGTGGGGTCCTCGGCGCTGCGCGCAAGATCCTTCGGCGCTGAAGCGCCTCAGGATGACGCCTCCAGGGGAAATCGAGGCATCGGAGAAACCCTCTGACGTCTGACCTCAGAGGTCTGACGTCTGCTTTTTCGCCTTGGGGATGGCCAGCCGATCTTTAGCGGGGGAGGGGCTGAAAGTCCGAGTATTCGCCGTGCCGCCTCATGTGGATGGAGCCGAAGAGCACGCGGGCGCCGTATTGCAAGTTCCAGCGCTGCCATAACCACAGCCCGGGCGCGACCATCTCTTTGGCGAAGTCCAGGTGAACCGTTTTGACCGACCCCAGTGGGCCGCCCACGCTCACGGGCTGGGTGAGATCGAGTTCGCCTTTGACCAGGAAGTAGTTCTGGGCGTCGATCCAGATGCGCCCCTGCATGCGGCTCAGGACCTTCTCGTCGCGGTTGCGCGCCTCCGGCTGATCGGGCTTGGGTAGGACCGTGAGCAGCCAGGCGGGATGGCCCTGGACCTCTTCCTGACCCATCACGTGGAAGAGAAACCGGCGAACGAGCTGCTGGTCGATGGAGACGCCGCCTTCCTCCCCCTCCTTCTTCTCGTGGAGGCGCTTGCGGAAGGCAGCCTCGCGCTTGGCCTCCCGGGTCCGTTCCTTTTCGTCGAGCGGTTTGCCGTCCTTGAGTACCAGGCGGTCGTAGGGTGCGCCTTCGACCAGGACAGTCTGAAAGTCCCAGTCGTGATGCTCCTTCACCCTGCCATCGCTCTCCAGTTCCTCCGCGACCTCGTGGTACTTGAAGCCGTAGTCCTGGGAGGGATTCTGCCTGGCCAATTGCTGGCTGCGGTCGATCATGCGGGCGACCAGCTCGTCGGCGGCGGGCATGGCGGCGGGAGCGTCCGGAGACTGCGCCGCCAGCGGCAGGGCAAGGAGGAGCAGGACGGCATAGGGCAACGGCCTGGCGAGGATGGTCACTCCAGCATCTCCGCCGCCCGCCGCCCCAGGCGGTCCCAGAAGGGACGGAAGCCGGCCCACAGCGCCCAGACCAGCAGCGCCGCCCACAGCGCCAGCGGGAACCAGTACTGCCAGTTGCCCACGCTCTCGAACATGCGGGTCAGGGGGTAGTTGATCTGCCAGAGGGAGAAGGTGAAGACGGTGACCATCAGAGTCAACATGTCGTAGGCCAGCAGGACCCGGCAGAGGGCGGCGCCCAAGGCCATAGCGAGGAGGAGTTGGAACCAATCCGGGGGCCAGCCCTTGTCGGCGAGCATCGTGACACCACCGATGAGCCCAAGCACCAGGAAAGAAGCGACCCAGCGGCGGGCGAGGGAGACCGTGGAGGCCACGCCGTAGGCAAACGCGACCGCGAACATCAGGGCCGCCGCCGTTCTCGATATCAAAGGCACGCGCGATGCCAGTGGGAAGGGCTCAGCGAGCTTCGGCCAGGTCAGGCGCGCGAGCATGCCCAGTCGGAGCAGTACGGTGTACGAAGCCAGGACCAACAAACCGCAAGCGCAACCGCGGATCCAGGCCAGTGCCGTGAGGCGGGCGCTGGGCCGCAGGTGCAACAGAGCCGTGTAGCTGGAGGTCAAGTGAGGCCAGGGGCGACCGGCCAGGAAGTTGATGACTGGGGTGACCACCACCAGCCAGAACAGGAAGGTCATCATGTAGAAGACCGCCCACCAGAAAACCATTGCCGGCGAAGGATCCCACCAAGCCAGCGCGAACCCCGCGGCCAGAAGTATGGCCAGACCCGCCAAGACGCCGAGTTCGCGGGCCCCCACCTGGGAAAACAACCCGCGAAGAAAGAACAGCCCCAGCATTACCACGAACCACACGATGCCCACCACCATCGGGGCGGAGGAACGGGGGGCCGGTCTGTAGCCTTCCGGCAGGGTGATCCATCGGCCCAGGTAAGCCGGCCGGTCGTAGACTTCCACCTTGTAGTGCCATTCGATGCCGCTGGGAAGCCGCTGCACCCACGTAAAGGTGTTCCCCTGGCGGCCCTCCAGGTTGAGGGTCCCCTCGGACTCCGGCGTGAGCCGGTCTGTGTCCACGCCAAAAGTCTGCTGGATCTCGCGTTTGGCCAGTTCGAGGGCGGGACCGCGCGCGATCCCAGAGCCGGGCGAAATCCGGCCCTGAACCGGCAGGCGGATGGCGCGCAGTGCCCCGCCGGGCTCGTACACGACATGAGGCAGTTCCGAGATGTCGGCCTTTCCGGACTCGCGCAGCTCCGGCTGGTCGAAGGTGAGGGTGTAGAGGAAGGGAGGAAACTCGCCAGTCAGAGCCCTCTGAGCCTCGACGTAGCCCGCGCCCTGGGCGAGCAATTGGTAGGGCCCGGCCTCCTCTGCAACTCCAACCCAGGCCTGGGAAGGAGGCTTCCAACCGCGGCGGGTCATGTCGTCGCGCGCCTTGTCCAGAAACTGCTCCCGGGTGAGGCGGACGCGCAGGCCGGTTTCCGGGACCGTGGTGCCAGCCAGGGCAAGGAAGGCAGCCAATCCCAGCGCGCCCAGGAAGAGAAGCAGGAGGTCGCTGCGACGGCTGTTTGCCAGGTGGGGCGGCAGCGAGACTTCGGCGCCCTTGGCCTGGGAAGTTTCCTCCTGGCTCAGCGCAGCATGAAGCTCCGCCACCGACTGGAAGCGCCGCTTCGGCTCCTTCTGCAGGCACTTCATGATGCCGCGATCGAGGGAGCCCGGCAGGTAGGGTTCCAGCGATTGCGGCGGGAGCGGAGTGCCGTGGATATGCTGGTGGGCCAGTGCCACCGGGGTATCGGCGCTGAACGCCGGCCGCCCGGTGAATATCTCGTAGAGAATCAGGCCCAGGGCGTAGATGTCGGTGCGCGCGTCCACGGGCCGGCCTTCCGCCTGTTCCGGGGCCATGTAGGCGGGAGTGCCCAGGACGGCGCCCGTCTGCGTGCCGCCGGTTTCCAGCGAACGCGCGATGCCGAAGTCCATCACCTTCACGTGTCCATTGCGGTCGATGAGGATGTTCTCCGGCTTAAGGTCGCGATGGACGACTCCCTGGGCATGGGCCTCCTGCAGGCCGTCGCAGATCTGGCGCGCCAATTCCAGGCCGCGGCTCACCGCCAACCCGCCCACGCGCGCCAGCAGGGCGCGCAGGCTCTCGCCCTCCACGTACTCCATGGCGATCACCACCACCTCACCGAAGCGCAACAGCTCGTAGGTGCGGCAGACGTTCTTGTGAGTGATCTTGCGGGCCAGCAGCAGTTCGTTCTTAAAGCGTTCCAGCACCGCCGGAAAGGCGGCGATCTCCGGCTTGAGGACCTTCAGCGCCACCAGGTCGCCGGTTTCCCGGTCGCGGGCGCGGTAGACGATGCCCATCCCGCCCCGGCCCAGTTCGCCCAGGACCTCGTAGCGCTGGCCAAGCCAGGGCAGCGGCGATTCCGCCGGCTGCTGCTCCGCGACCACGCCGGGGTCGGTGCTGCCCAGTGGCGTGGTTTCTTTCTCCGCCGCTTCCGGAGGCGTCTTCACCGCTTCGTCCTGGTCGTGCCGGCTGAACATGGATGATGGCTCCGGGCTACCTCCTCCTACTTCTTTGCCTTGGCGATGGCGAGCAAGAGCTCGGCATCGGCGCCGGCCTCGCGGAGCTGCCGCTCCGCATCATCGTTGAGGGTGAAGTCCACGCCGTACTGCTGGATGAGCGTCAGCAGGCGCGCCTTGGGGACGCGGCTCTGCAGCGCGTCCAGCACTTCCTTCAGCCCCAGCGCCGGCGGCCCCGGCGGAGGCAGCCGCTTCACCGCGATGGTGAAAGGCTCGCTGTGGCCGCTGCTGCCGACCGCCGAGCCCTGCAGCACGCTTTCGCCCACCGGCACCGGCACCGCCGCCACCTCGAACTGCACGCTGCCGTCGGGCTGGCGAGTCAGGGTGGCGCGCTGCCCCGCGACCTCCACGCGCTCCACGTCACGGAAGCCGGCGGCCACTCCGCGCACCGTCACCGTGGCTTCGGTGGTCTGCGCTCCGGGCGCGGGCGCGGTCACCTTTACCTCGGGACGCGTCACGCTGAAGACCAGGTGCGCCTCCGCCTTGTCGGCCGAGGTGGCCAGCACCAGCACGCTGCTGCTGCCGGGCGCGACCGCCAGCGCGGGCAGCAGGAACTCCGCCGTCTGCGGGCTCAGGACTTTCAGCGTGGCGGGCTGGCCGTTCACCGTGACCAGGGCGATGCCGGAGGGCTGGGTGGCGATGCCGCGCACCCGCAGCGCCGCGCCGGCTTCCACCGGCTTGCTCTCCT
>DASPRL010000336.1 GCA_035624475.1 Terriglobales bacterium | reverse complement strand
CCTACGAAGACCGTGGTGCGCCCTTTCTCGGTGACGCCGTCCACCGCGGCGATGCGGCCGCTCATCTGCGCCGACCCGATGTTGCGGGCGGACAGCCCGGAGACGGTGGCGGAGTCGAACTTCACCGGGCGCTGGGCGGCGAGCGGCAGCGCCAGCAGCAGCAGGGTGGCGCCGGTCAGCGCCAGCATCAGGCTCTTGGAGCAGCGGGCAACGGCGGTCATAGGCTTGTTCCTCTTGTTGGGCGAGATCGGACTTCCCGGGGGTTGGGGCCGGACTTGCCGCATGCCTAGGGTTTCTTCGTGGCCGGGGCCTGCAGCGAGGCGGGCACGGCAAAGTCGGCCTCGCTCAGGGGCACGTTCACTTCGATCTGGTCGTAGGTGATGGTGCTCCAGTTGTCGGGATTGTTCTTGGGACCGTTAGCGATGGAGAAGGGGAACATCACTCCGGCCACCGGCTTGTAGGAGCCCAATTCCTGCGCGAACTCCCGCACCGAACCGCGGATGAACATCTGGAACTCCTCGCGGATCTCCAGGTAGGTGTCGGGATCGAGGTAGTAGTAGATGATGTCGCCGTTCTTGAGCGTGACCTTGAGTTTGTAGGCGTCGTCGCCGTCCACCGTGTCCATGCCCAGGTACTCGACGGTATTGCCCTTGGCCTTGTAGTCGGTCAGGGGACCGTCGAGATCGGCGTCCAGCAGCAGGCCGTGCAGGTCGTCCTCGCCCAGCAGCACCGGGTCCTTCTTGCCGCCGAAGGGACGCACGGCCCAGCCCGCTGAGCCATCGTAGGCCTGGATGCCGGTCATGCCCTGCAGCGAGAAGGTCTCGCGCACCTGGTTGGGACGCTTGTTCTCCTGGGTGACCGCCGCCTTGAAGCCGCCGTTGTCCTGGGTGCCGGTCATGCGCACCGTCTGGATGGCCCGGATCTTCTCCAGCCCGCCCTTGGCGGCGAGGTTCTTGGCGATCAATTCGTCGGCGGTCTGCGCGGAAGCGCACACCGCCAGGCTCAACAGCACGACCACGATCATCTGGCTACGGCGCATAACGCTCGCTCCTGAGTGACGCGACAGACAGGGTAAGGGTCCGGGGACCCTACCAAAGCCGGGCATTGTATACCCCTTCCCGCCTGTCCACGCCAGCTTTGGGATGAACGCGGCAGGCTTTCGCCAACGACCAACGACGAACGACCAACGACCAACGACTAGTAGATCTGGTACGCCGGCCCGGGCACGCGCAGGTTGGGCTTGCGCGCCATCAGCAGCAGCGCTCCGGTCTTCTTGAAGGCCTTCAGGTCGTCCACGCTGTTGAACGACTTCGTCTGGTAGTCATCGGGCGTGGGGGTGGGGTCGGGGATGCGCCGCGATTCCACCTCCTCGAAGGCCAGCGCCCGCAGCATCGCCTCATACTCCGCCGCCGAGCGCACGTGTACCGGCACCTTCAGCTTGTCCACCCACTGCAGCGAGTAGGGGTTGTCCTGGTAGAGGTTGATGAGGATGAACAGCCGCCCCTTGGGCGCCATCACCCGGAACAGTTCCCCCAGCACCCGCTCCTGGTCGGGGTAGTAGTAGAAGGACTCGACCGAGAGCACCTTGTCGAAGAAGTTCTCCTCCCAGGGGATCTGCTGCGCCGAGCCGGTCACATAGAGGATGTTCTCCAGGTCGCGGGAGGCGGCGCGCGCCCGCCGCACCATCTCGTCGGAGATGTCGAGCCCCACCACTTGGCCGAAGCCCTCCGGGCCCTCGCCCACCAGGCGGGCCAGCAGGCGGGTGGCCCAGCCCGAGCCGCAGCCCAGGTCGAGCACGCGCTCCCCCGGGCGCAGCTCCATCAGGCGGATGGCCGGCTCGGTGATGGCGAAGTGATGGCGCTCCATCTTCTCGCCTTCGCCTTCCTGGGCCCAGCGGTTGAATTCCTGCTGCAATCGCTCTTCAGGAGTCATAAGTTCAGTTTCCAGTTTCCAGTTTCCGGTTTCCAGTTTCTCGTTTCTAGTTTCTAGGGTTCACTGACGTCCGACGCCTGACGCCTGCCGTCCTCTATGCTACAGTCTGCACTTCCCATGGCTCAAACCCCCGAACCCGCGCCCTCCCCGCAGCCGCTCTACTGCCCCACCTGCGCGCGCGAGGTCACCGACCCGCTCACCTGCGGCGACTGCTCGGCGGTGATCTGCCGCGTCTGCGGCACGCCTTTGGAAGCCCCCGAAGACCTGGGGATCGGATAGCCCTTGCCCACCGCCGCCAACCTGACGAAGCCCGGCGAAGGCCAGCCCACGCTGCTGCGCGGCCTCTCGCTGATGGACTCGGTGCTGCTGCTGGCCGGCGGCATCATCGGCTCCGCCATCTTCCTGGCGGTGAAGGACGCGGCTGCTCCCCTGCACCATCCTCTGCTGTTGCTGGCGGTGTGGGTGCTGGGCGGCGGGGTCTCGCTGCTGGCCTGCTTCGCCTTCGCCGAATTGGGCGCCATGTATCCCAACTCCGGCGGCCAGTACGTCTACCTGCGCGAAGCCTACGGCGAGTTCTGGGCCTTCCTCTTCGGATGGATGGTCTTCACGGTGAACTACACCGGCACCATCGCGGCGCTGTGCGTGGGCTTCGCCTCCTACTCGGAGGCCATCGTGCCCTTCGGCGCCAAGCTGCCGGTCCTGCACGTCGGCTCCTGGGCGCTGACCCGCGCCCACCTGGTGGCGCTGGCCGCCATCGCCGTGCTGACCTGGGTGAACGTGGTAGGGCTGCGGCGCGCCGCCGTGCTGCAGAACGTCGCCACCTGGATGAAGTTCGCCGCCATCGCCGTCTTCGTGGTGCTGGGCGTGGCCATCGGCAAAGGCTCGTGGTCGCATCTTCTGGCCTGGGCGCCCAACGCGGGCGCCGCGCCCTCCCTGGGCTCGGGCTGGGAGCTGGCGGGCGACTTCGGCATCGCCCTGATCGCCGTGCTCTGGGCCTTCGACGGCTGGGCCTACATCTGCTGCGCCGCCGGCGAGGTGAAAGACCCGCAGCGGAACCTGCCCCGCTCCCTGCTGCTGGGCGTGGTGCTGGTGGGCGTGGTTTACCTCGCCATGAACGTGGTGTACCTCTACGCGTTGCCCATGGGCCAGGTGCAGCAGGTGGAGACCATCGGCAACACCGCCGCCCAGGCGCTCTTCTTCCCTTCTGCCGGACGCTGGATGTCGGTGCTGATCGCGGTCTCCTGCTTCGGCGCCGCCTGCGCCTGCATCCTGGCGGGGGCGCGCGTGGTCTACGCCATGGGCGTGGACGGCGTCTTCTTCCGCAGCATGGGACGCGTGCACCCGCGCTACCGCACCCCCGCGGTGGCGCTGGTCGGCCAGGGCATCTGGTCGGGGGTGCTGGCCCTCTCCGGCCGCTACGACCAGCTCTACACCTACGTGATGTTCATCGGCGTGCTCTTCTACGTGCTCACGGTGGTGGCGCTGTTCGTGCTGCGCCGCAAGCACCCGGAGCGCGAGCGCCCCTACCGCTGCACCGGCTATCCCTGGCTGCCGGGGCTGTACGTCGTGATCAGTTTGCTATGGGCGGGGATCGTGCTGGTGCAGCGCCGCTACGAGTCCCTGGCGGGCATCGTGATCGTGCTGCTGGGCGTGCCGGGGTATCTCTACTGGCGGCGCGGGAAACGAGTCATTGGTCGTTAGTCGTTGGTCGTTGGCCGTTTGCTATCCACGATTCACTGTCCACGATCCACTGCCCTTCAGAAGAACATCTCCCGCGCGATCCAGCTCTTGCACTGGCACCAATGCCCATCGCGCTTCTGGAAGGTGCGGAAGAGGAATAGATCGCGGTCGGTGCGCTGCTCGATGGGCACCGGCGTGAAGTTCTTCAGCTCCTCATCGGGGATGGGCACGCACACCGGATGTCCCAGCCAGACCAGTCCCAGCGCGACCAGCGATAGCGCCAGGATGAGCCGCGTGCGATTCATAGGGCAGATTGTACTTCAGGGTGCGGGACAGCCCGTAGGTTTGGCGGAAGCACCGCGATGCTGTAAGCTTTCCCGTCTTTGGCTTGAACCCTGAAACCTGAAACTCGAAACCGCTATGAAACTCCTGGTCATCGGCGCCGGCATGATGGGCTCGGCGGCGGCCTACGACATGGCCTCCACGCCGGAGGTGCAACGGGTCACGCTGGCCGACAGCGACCTGCGCCGCGCGCGCGAGGCCGCCGCCCGCGTCAACAAGCTCACGCGCACCCGCAAAGTGCGTGCGGTGGCGGTGGACGCACGCCGCTCCACCGCCGTCACCCGCCTCATGCGCGGCCACCAGGCCGCGCTCTCCGCTGTGCCCTACTTCTTCAACCTGGGACTGGCTAAGGCGGCCCTCGCCGCCGGCTGCCACTTCGCCGATCTGGGGGGCAACAACACCGTAGTGCGCCAGGAATTGGCGCTCAGCCAGCAGGCCAAGAAGCGCGGTGTGGCCATCGCCCCCGACTGCGGCCTCTCTCCGGGGATGGCCTCCATCCTGGCGGGCGAGCTCATGCGGCGGGTGGGTGGGCGCGCGGCCGCGCTCAAGATCTACGTAGGCGGGCTGCCCAAGAACCCCAGGCCGCCCTTCGGCTACCAGCTCGTCTTCTCGGTGGAGGGCCTGATCAACGAGTACGTGGAGCCGGCACGGGTACTGCGCCGCGGCAAGCTCACTACCATCGAGCCGCTCAGCGAGCCCGAGAGCTTCGAGATGGAAGGCTTCCCGCCGCTCACCGCCTTCCATACCTCGGGCGGGACCTCGACTCTCCCCGAGAGCTTCGCCGGGCGGGTGGGCGAATGCTTCGAGAAGACGCTGCGCTACCGCGGCCACCTGGCGCTGCTGCGCGGCCTCTACGACCTGGGCATGTTCTCCAGCCAGAAGCAGAGATTCGGCAAGGTGGAGATCGCGCCGCGCGTGATCACGTCCAAGCTGTTCGAGGAGAAGTTCGCGGGCCGCGAGCCCGACGTGGTCATCCTGCGGGTGGAAGCGCACCGCGACGGACGCGTCTTCTCCTTCACCCTGGTGGACGAGTACGATGCGCGCACCAGGATGACGGCCATGATGCGGACCACCGCCTGGCCGGCCTCTATCGTGGTGCAGATGCTGGCCTCGGGCGAGATCGCGGCGCGCGGCGGCATCCTGCAGGAGCGCGACGTGCCCGCGGAACGCTTCCTGCTGGCCATGGAAGGCCGCGGCATCCGCATCGACTACGCGCAGGAGACGGGAAGCGCGGCCCGCATGTGATTCTTGTGGGGCGGCCGTGCCGGCCGCCCGGACGGGCGACACGCCCGTCCCACACCGAGGCAAGGAGGAGAACGTGAAGTTCCTCGACCGGCTCCAACCCCTGGGCCTGCTGGCGCTGCGCTGCGGCGCCGGCGCCATCCTGGCGGGTTACGGCTACCAGAAGGTCTTCGGCGGGCTCTCGCAGTACGCCGGCTACGTGCACTCCGCCGGCATGCCGGCCTGGCTGGGCTACGTTTCCGCCTTCACGGAATTCCTGGGTGGGATCGCCCTGATCGCGGGCCTGCTCACCCGCCTGGCCTCCTTCGGCCTGCTGATCAACATGGCGGTGGCCACCAAGGTCAAGATGGGCGGCGCGCACTTTCTCGCCAGCGGCGCCGGCTGGGAGTTTCCCATGCTGGTGGGCGTGGTGTGCCTGGCGCTGCTCTTCTGCGGCGCCGGTCCCATCTCGCTGGACTGGGTCTTCTTCCGCGGCGGCGGCGGGGAGCGCCGCTAGAACTCGGCCAGCATGAGCATGGCCTGGTAGAGGTCGTCGGCCTGGGGCAGGATGGCGTCTTCCAGCGCGGGCTGGTAGGCGACGAAGGTGTCGGTGGCGGCCAGGCGGCGCACCGGAGCGTCCAGCTCCTCGAAAAGTTCGTCGGCGATGCGGGCGGCGATCTCGGCGCCGTAGCCCCAGCTCTTCGAGTCCTCGTGCGCGACCAGCACGCGGCTGGTCTTGCGCACGGAGGCCGCGATCGCCTCCCAGTCGTAGGGGCTGAGGGTGCGCAGGTCCAGCAATTCCACGCTGATCTGGTGGTCGCGCTCGAGCTTCTGCGCCGCCTGCAACGCCCGCGGTACCACCGCGCCGTAGGTGATCACGGTGAGGTCGGTTCCCTCCTTCCAGACGCGCGCCTTGCCGAAGGGGACCATGTAGTCCGGGCCGGGATAGGGCGCGCGCCCGAAGGGTTCGCGGTAGAGGCGCTTGTGCTCGAGGAAGAGCACGGGGTCGTCCGAGCGCAGGGCGGTGCGCAGCAGGCCGTTGGCGTCGAGCGCATTCGAGGGGAAGCAGACGCGCAGCCCGGGAATGTGGGTGAAGGTGGATTCGCCGCACTGCGAGTGGTAGATGGCGCCGCCGGTAAGGTAGCCGCCGATGGCCACACGCACCACCGCGGGCGCGGAGAAGGCGTTGTTGGAGCGCCAGCGGATGAGCGGCAATTCGTCGCGCAACTGCATCATCGCCGGCCAGATGTAGTCGAAGAACTGGATCTCGGGAACGGGCTTGAGCCCGCGCGTGGCCATGCCCACGGCCCGGCCCACGATGTTGGCCTCGGCCAACGGCGAGTTGAAGACGCGCTCCGGGCCGAACTCCGCCTGCAGTCCGGCGGTCAGCTTGAACACCCCGCCCTTGCCTTTCACCGACTTCTGCTTCAGATACTCGTCGCGGCTGCAGTCGGCCACGTCCTCGCCGAAGACCACGATGCGGGGATCGCGCCGCATCTCGTCCTTGAGGCAGGCGTTGATGAGGTCGGCCATGGTCTTGTCGGCGCCCTGGGACTGCGGCTCGCCCTGCATGGCGCAGGGATCGAGGTCGGGCGAGTACACGAACTGCGTGATGGATTCCTTCGCCGGGAAGGCCGCTTCCAGGGCGCGGTCGGCGGCTTCCTGGACCTCTTCGTCCACTTCCTTCTCCAGGCGGTTGATGGCCTCTTCGTCCATCACGCCCTCGCGCACGAGAAACATCTGCATGCGGGTGATGGGATCGCGCTGGGCCTCGTCCTGGCGCTCCGCGTCGGGGCGGTAGAGGCGCTCGTCGTCGGAGAGCGAGTGCGAGTAGGGCCGCACCACGTGGCCGTGCACGAAGGCGGGGCCGTTGCCGGCGCGGATGTGCGCCACCGCGCGGGTGAAGGCAGCGTAACTAGCCAGCGGGTCGGTGCCGTCCATCTCCTCGAAGTGGAAGTTGGGATGGTTGGCCACCAGCCTGGAGATGTTGCCGCCGGCGGTCTGTACCTCCACCGGCACGGAAATAGCGTACTCGTTGTCCTCGACCGAGAAGAGCACCGGGAGCTTGCGGTTGGAGGCGGTGTTCATGGCCTCACAGAACTCGCCCTCGCTGGTGGTGCCTTCGCCGCAGGAGACGTA
>DASPRL010000335.1 GCA_035624475.1 Terriglobales bacterium | reverse complement strand
GGAGGCGTGGGCCCGCTCACCATCGCCATGCTCATGGCCAACACCGTCAAGGCCTGCAAGCTGCGCCGCGGCCACACCCTCAAGCAGCCGGCGCTGACTTCGGAGCGCGCCTAGTTGCTGCGTGTCGGGCTCACCGGCGGGGTAGCCTGCGGCAAGACCACGGTCGCCGAGATGCTGCGCCGCCGCGGCGCCCACATCATCTACGCCGACGAGATCGCCCACCAGCTCCTGGCCCCCGGCCAGCCCGTCTATCAGGAAGTGGTGAAGGCGTTCGGCCCGGGCATCCTGCAGGCCGACGGCCAGATCGACCGCGCCAAGCTGGCGGAGGCGGCTTTCGGCGCGGGGCGCGTCAAAGAGCTGAACAGGATCGTCCATCCTCCCGTCATAGCCCGCCAGGAGCAGTGGATGGCGGAGGTCGGCAGGAAGGATGCGCACGCCATCGCGGTGGTGGAGGCGGCGCTCATCCTGGAAGCCGGCGTGGGCCGCCGCTTCGGCAAGCTGGTGGTGGTGACCTGCAAGCCGGAACAGAAGGCCGAGCGCTACGCCGCCCGCCACAAGATCTCGCTGGAGGCGGCGCAGGCCGAGGTGGCGCGGCGCTCGGCCGTCCAGCTCCCCGATTCCGAGAAGGCCGCGGCCGCGCACTTCCTCATCGACAACTCGGGCACGCGCGCCGAGACCGAGCGCCAGGTGGAGAAGCTCTTCGCCGAGCTGCAAGAGTTGGCGCGCCAGCCCTGAGGCCCGGGCGGCGTCGCATGTGACAGATTCCGCTCGTCTCGTTATGCTTGAGGGATGCGCGGGTCTCGCGGACCCGCCCTTTGGTGGCACATCATGAAGACCCTGCGTCCAGTCCTGATCGCCGTGGCCCTGGCGGTCGCCTTCTTCTGGCTCACCACCTACCACCGCAGCCGTCCGGAGAGCGTGGCCACGTCCTCGCCCGTCTCCGCTCCCATGAGCATCGAGACCACCGAGGCCGCCGGTCCCGCCAGCCTCGACCCCGAGGAGCAGGTCAACATCGCCGTCTACAAGAAGGTGCTGCCCTCGGTGGTGAACATCATCTCCACGGTGGTGAGCTACGACTTCTTCTACGGGGCGGTGCCGGCGCAGGGGCAGGGCTCGGGCTTCGTGCTCGACAAGCAGGGGCACATCCTCACCAACTACCACGTGGTGGAGGGCGCCAAGCAGATCGAGGTCACCCTCGCCAACCGGCGCAAGTACCCGGCCCGGGTGGTGGGCAGCGACCGCTCCCATGACCTGGCGGTCATCCAGATCTCCGCTCCCGACCTGGTGCCGGTGACCCTGGGCGACTCTTCCCACCTGGTGGTAGGGCAGAAGGTGTTTGCCATCGGCAACCCCTTCGGGCTGACCGGCACCATGACCCGGGGCATCGTCAGCTCCATCCGCTCGGTGCGCTCGCCCGAGGGCGCCTTCATCGACGAGGCCATCCAGACCGACGCCGCCATCAATCCCGGCAACTCCGGGGGGCCGCTGCTGAACTCGCGCGGCGATGTGATCGGCATCAACACCATGATCATGGGCAGCGCGGCGCAGAACTCGGGCATCGGCTTCGCCATCCCCATCAACACCGCCAAGGCCGTGCTCAACGACCTGGTCACGCTGGGGCGGGTGCGGCGTCCGGCGCTGGGCATCCGCACTCTGGCCATCGGGCCCGACCTGGCCGGACAGATGGGCTTGCCCGCCAACGCCGGCGTGCTCATCATCGAGACCGTGCCCGGCGGGGCGGCGGAGAAGGCCGGGCTGCGCGGCGGCAACCAGCGCGCCTACGTCGGCAACATCCCCATCCTGGTGGGCGGCGACCTGATCGTGGCCATCGACGGTCAGGAGATCCAGGACACCACCGACATCTCGCGGGTGATGAACCAGCACCGCGCCGGCGACAAGGTCACCGTCACCATCTACCGCGGCAAGCAGAAGATGGATGTCCCGGTGGTGCTGGGCGAACTGCCGGAGGACCGCAGCTAGTTTGACCCCCCACCTTAGGGCGGCGTAGCGTGGTGGTATCCGCCTGCCGGGAGGATGCCATGAGACTCCGCCGCATCGCCGCGGTCGTGTTCGCTATCGCGCTGGCCGCGCCCGCCTGGGCGCAGGAAATGGGTAGCGCCCAAGGCAAGCTCACCGTGAACGGCCAGGCCGTCACCCTGAGCCACGCCTATGCCCGCATCTTCAAGAACAATCCCCAGGACACCGACAAGTACGTGGAGGTGCTGCTGACGGCGGAGCCGGTGGACCCGCTGCTGGCGGGCTCTTCCAGCTCCCTGCGCAAGCTGGCCGAGGAGAAGAAGCTCACCGGCATCCAGGTGACGCTCAACGCCGGGCGCGAGCCCTTCGCGGTGACCGTCTTCCACCCCATTCTCTCCGACGGGTACATGATGGCCATGGATGAGCGGCGCTTCGAGGCGCAGACCTTCGACGAGCAGAACGTGGCCGGGCGCCTCTTCACCCCGGAGGAGGGCTCCTTCGGCGACGACCACTACGAGTTCGACGTGAGCTTCCGCGCCGCCATCGCCCCCGATCCCTTCACCATCAGCGCCGCCGACCGGGCCGCGCTGGCGGCCCTCCAGCCCGGCGCGGCCTCCGGCTCCTTCAAGGTCAACGACCAGAAGACCAAGTTCCTCTACGCCTACGCCGTCGGCCGCCGCGACTTTCCCGGCGACCCCGAGAAACTGGTGCTGGTGTTGAGCGACGCGCCCATCCCGGACAAGGTGCTGCTCGAGGGCTTCGGCCTGCAGGAGCTGGGGCGCAAGGGCACGGTGCATGCGGTGGAGGTGGAACTCGGCCCCGACCGCCAGCCCCAGGGCGGCCAGCTCTACCACCCGATCTTCAGCAAGGACGAGCCCGCGGGGACCACGATGTCGGTCTC